>JALZID010000153.1 GCA_030860485.1 Pseudomonadota bacterium
TGTATTGCTCCGATTTCCCCGGACACGATGTAAAGTGAGACATGAGGTGTCGGGAAGGTAACGGCTATGGGCAAGAAATCGGAACTGAGCGTTGAACAACGTACGCAACTGATGCTGCGGATGCTGGGTAAGGAGGAGCCGGTGGCGCAGATTGCGCGGCGGGCCGGGATTGCCGAGGCGACGCTGTACCGCTGGCGTGATGAGTTCATCAATGCCGGCAAGCAGGCGCTGAATGGACGTGGCGCGGACACGCGGGCGGCCAAAGAGACTGCACGGCTGAATGCGCAACTGGCCGAGCGTGACCAAGTGATTGGCGAGCTGACCATTGCCAATCGCATTTTAAAAAAACTCTCGGGCGGCTCGCCCTGAGTGCCGAGCTCCGTGCCATGGTCACCCAGGCGATTGAAACGGCGGAACCCCCGGTGCGGCTGAATCGGGTACTGCGGGCGCTGGGTGTGGCCGTGTCGGTGTGGTACGGCCAGGGGGTACTGAAACCCAAGAAGCCTGGCCGCAAACCCCAGGCGGTGCCCGAGGCGCTGGCGGCGCAGGTGCGGGCATTGGCCGAGCGCTATCCGTGGTGGGGCTACAAGCGCATTGCGGTGGTGGCACGGCGGGCGGGATGGGTGGTAAGCAACCAGGTGGTCTACCGGGTGTTCAAGGCCGCGGGGCTGCTGCAGAAGAAGCGGGTGCGCGAAGCCTCGCTGTATCAGGCGGCGCGGTTGTTTGAGCTGCTGCCGCAGGCGCCCAACGAGCTGTGGCAGGCCGATGTGACCTACCTGCACATCCCAGGGCACGGCTGGTGGTATGCGGTGACGGTGATCGACTACTACTCGCGCTACCTGCTGGCGTGCCACTTCACAGCGAGCTACAGCGCCCCGGAAGTGGCCACGGCGCTCGATACCGCTCGCGCGGAGGCCGAGCGCATCCACGGGCTGTTGACCAAGACGCCGTTTCTGGTGACCGACAACGGCTCGAGCTTCCTCGCGCGGCACTTTCGCCGCCACATCGAGGGGCAGTACGCGCATGTGCGGATCCAGTACCGCACGCCGACGCAGCTCGGATTGTTGGAACGGTTTCATCAGACGCTCAAGACCGAGGAGGTGTACTGGAAGCTCTACAGCAATCCGGGCGAAGCACGGGCCTCGCTGGAGGTATTCCGGCAGCGCTACAACGACGTCAGGCCGCATTGGGCGTTGGTCCCATCGGGGCAACGTGATCCGCTGACGCCGGCCGATGTGTACGTGCATGGACGAACAGTGGAGTTACCCAAGTGGCAAGGTTGGGCAAAAGCCGCCAAGGAAAAATTGAAAAACATGACTGAAGGCGCGCACTTACCATCAAGCGTGGCGCCTGCGGCTGAAGCGGTTGCCTGATACCGGTGAGCACTCTCACAAAATCAGGTCGGACGTGTCCAGTTGATTTCGGAGCCAAGACAAAAATCTATTCGCACGCTCCGATCACTGAAGCGGTGATCGAGCTGCGCGTGGATCCCGAAGTGAGCCAGAAGGAACAGGAGAAAATAGTTCAGCGGCTCAAGAAAGACTATCCGCACTCGCAACACCTCAATGCGTTCAACGTCAACTTCAACGCGAGCCCAACTGGCAGCGGTGTAACGGTGAGCCAGCAACCGCAAGGCTTCCGCTTGACCTCTAACGATCAAGCAGACGTTACGATCATCACGCCGCTAAACATAGTAACCGCCCGTCTCGCGCCTTATCTTGGCTGGAATGCTTTTCGTGGCCGAGCTGTCGCTGTGTGGAAGGTATGGAAACGAGTCACCAAGCACCGCTCCGTCGTGCGCGTAGGCATCCGGTTTATCAACCGGATAGATATTCCACTCGACGACCGTAACCAAATACCGATTGAAGACTATTTGACGTTCTATCCGCAAGCCCCGGTGATCGGAACGTTGCCGATGATCAGCTACCTCGCCCAGATCACGCTGCCTACTCACAATCCTTTATGGACAGCGACGCTCACCTCGACAGTCGTGCCGTCCCCGCTACTCAAACACATGTCACTGTTGCTCGATATTGACGTGTTCCGTACTCGGGAGATTCCGATGAAGGACGATGATTTATGGACGACGATCGATGAGGCGCGCGACATTAAGAACACCATCTTCCAGCGTTGCATCACGCCACTATCTGAGAGGCTCTTCAACTAATGATCCTTCAAATAATCCCTTCCATCTGGACGTTACAGCCAACCGCAATGTTTCCGGCCGACAGCGATTCGGGCAAGATAGCCGAGGCCGTGACAAGCTTTCGATCGTTCCGGAGCCCCGGCTCGCTTGGCGAGCAGGCAAAACCGCTGTCAATCAAGGCCGTGCCAATTGAGGAACGCCTCTACGACGCACGTGCTCTTTGCAAGACAAAGACGGCTGCCGTCGCCATGCACCTCGACTTCGAATGGCGTTCTCTTTTTTTTTCTCAGCTCGACAGCCTGATGGACTTCGAAAACTGGGAAAAGGAAGATCTCCCCATTACCGAAGCATCCTTCACCACATTGTTGCGGATGCTTTTACTTATACGACCAGCACGACGGCCTGGCCTCGGCTCCACGAGCTATGGCAACATCATAGCTGCGTGGACGGTGGAGAAGGATCGCCTCACCATAGAGTGCTTGCCTCGTGATGAAGTTCGTTGGGTTTTGAGCCGGTATCTCGACGGCGATCGTGAAAGCGCTGCTGGGCAGGTCGCGTTATCCCGTTTACTTGCCGTGCTCGCACCCTACAATCCCGAACGCTGGTTTGCCGATGGCACGTAAGAAAAAACTACCGCCCCCCGACCACGTGATGCGTTACGTCTCTTGGAACAAGCTTCGCAAAAATGAGAATGATGAGGTGATTGGTATCCTCGGTGAGGCCTTCAAAATGCGAGATTCCGATAAGTCGCTTTCCACGACTTGGCTTGAAT
>JALZID010000154.1 GCA_030860485.1 Pseudomonadota bacterium
CTCCCCGTGGCGATGCCGCGCTGGATGCGGAGGAAGTCAGAGAGTGTCGGGCCGTTGCCGTCGCTGACGGTGTGCCGGTCGTTCCTGGCGTGGCTCGGATACACGGTCCACTTGCGGGACTCGCGCAAGAGTTCGAGGAGGATTCGGTCGCTGGCGTGCGGCTCGCTCATGGTGCCGCCGAACGTAAACTCGACCTCGTGGCCTTGCGGCGGCGGGGCCTTTCTGAACACGAGAACGACCGACGACACCAGGGCGTCCCCGAACTGAACGTCGTCGGGATCGAACCGATGGGCGCGGATGAGCGTCACGCGATCCGTGAGGTAGCGCTTGAGGGCCGCGCCGTAGTTGACGTCCATAAATTCCGAGGGAACGAGCCATCCGGCGTAGCCGCCGTCCTCCATCCACGCCGTGGCGAGAAGGAGGAAGTAGACGTACAGACCGGCAAGGCCATTGACTTCGACGCCGGTTTTCTCGTACGCGAGCCGTTGCAGGCGTTCCTTGTCCCCGCGGTCGATGTGGTGGTGGCGAACGTAGGGCGGGTTGGCCAGGATGAGGTTGGGCACGGGAGGGCCAAACCGATCGACGACGACACGAGTAAAGTCGCCCTGTACGACCTCAAGCGCGGTATCCGACCACAGGTCTCGGGTGGCCTTGCAGAAGGCCGGATCGAGTTCGACACCGACGGCGCTTCTGATGCGCTTGGGGCCGAACACCGCGAGCGCCGCGGAGAAAAAACTTGCGGAACCGATCGAGGGATCGGCGAATCGGACAGCGCGCTTACGGTCGTCGATCAGCGAGTCCACGTACCGGGCGATGTCGATGGCGAGGGCGTTGGGCGTGGCGAACTGGCCGAGGCGGTTCCGCTCGGCCGCCGACCTGGTTGCATCGACGGCCGCTTGCATTGCTTGGCGGCGCGTCTCGGTCGGGTTGTCTTGGTGCGCGTTCATGCCGGTCACAAACCCAGTTTAGCAAGATCGTCGATGCGATGCTCCCAGACCCAGTCAATGCCCTCCGCGGCCTCGTACCCCAAGTAGTCGCTACCGAAGTAGCCGCAGAGGAACAGCACGTACCGTATGCTCTCACCGTACGTCGCCTGGAGTTGATGGACCTTGGTCGCCTCTTCCTTGCGCCGCTTGTTGGTATTGGTGAAGTCGCCCGCCGACGTGGCCTCGATGAGGATGGGCAGCCGATCCTTCCGCAGCTTCTGGGGTTGGATCACCACGTCGGCCGGGATGTTGACTTTGACTGTCTTTCCGACGGCCAGATTCATGCGGAAGCTGTAGGTGGCCGGCTGCATCTCGGTCAGCGGCTTCCCGGCGGGGTGGGGCTGCTTCCGATACCCGCGTTGTCGAGATAGTCGCCGATCATGGCGAGTTGCCGTTGCTCCTGAGCGTTACGGACGATCGGGTTCGCCACGGCGCTGCACAGCCGGTCGGCGACATATCGTTGACGCCCGGTCGCGCTCGTGGTCGGTCGGGTCTTTCGCCGTGCCCAGCCACGGAAAGATGTCGCGGTCCAGAAGCTTGGTCAGCACGCGGCAGACTTTGGTCGAGTTCTCTTCGAGCAGTTCGGCCTTCATCCGTGAGGCCAACTTCCCTTCCGCCATGCTGCCGATGAGCGACTTGTTCGCGCCTGCAAGCCCGACCAGCCGGTCCACCGCCAGCGGCGGGGCGGTACACATGTGGAGCGTTGGGAGCGCGCTGGGGTTCGCTCGGAGCGTCGCGGCATCGAGATTCCGCAGATCGCATGTGGCGAGGAGGGCGGCCTTGACATGCTCGGTGGTTTTTACGCGCGTAGAGCGGAACGCCTGGGGCGCGAACCGCATAAACCACTGATTGAACTGATCAACAGAGGCCGCGATGTCGGCCTTCCAGAGATGCGGCTTGCCGGCATTGATGCGTCGAGGCTTCATGAATCCTCGCTCACGGGTACTGCGGAGTTCGCGTCGAGTTCGGGGTCAGAGTAAAAATTCCCGTTCTACCGCGGGTTGGGTTTTTTCACAAACTCTCCGGTCCGTGTCAATGCCGTTTCGGTGCGGTGAAGACGCGCGCCAGGGACTCGAACACCGGCGCCTGCGAGAACCGCCAGCAAGCAATAGCGAGCGCCAGCACGACGAAAGCCAGCATGGCGAGGAGATCTCTACCGACCGAGAAATCTGGATCGAACAAGGCTTCCGGTCCCAGCGCGTGCTTCAGGAGATCGACGCCGTAGCTGAAGGGGTTGGCGAGCGCGATTGCTTTCAACACGTCGGGCAGGTGCTCGATCGGGTACAGGGCGCCGCTCAGAAAGAACACGGGAAAGATCACGAAGTTCATGATCACGGCGAAGTCCTCCAAGGCCTTGCTGAAGACCGCGATGAGGGTGCCGAGGCTGGCGCACACCAGGGCCTGAGCGACGAGCCCGAGCGCCAAGAGCGCCGGATCGTGCGGGACCCCGAGATAGCCGAGCGCGAGCAGGATCAGCATGAGCAAGAGCGCCTGGCAGATGCCGATCAGCGCAGCCCCGAGCGTGCGCGCCAGGAGGACGACGGCGCGCGGGAGGGGGGCGATGATGAGCATGCGCATGACCCCCGATTCCTTGTCGTAGATCATCGACAGGGAAGCGAGCAGGGCGCCGAAGAGCACCACCATAGACACGAGCCCCGGCACCAGGAAACGCTGGTAGCCCCCCCGGCCCAGGCCCTCGAGCATGCCCTGGAATCCGGTGCCGATCACGAACAGCCAGATCAACGGGCGCACCATGCTGCTCACGAGCCGCCCCCGCTGGCGCAGCATGCGCTTGAGGTCGCGTGCCACGATGGCGGCGATCGCCCGCCTCATGGGGCACCCGCTGCGACCCCTGGCTGGTAATCGGGGGGGTCGCGATGGATCCAGAGGTACACGTCGTTGAGGTCCGGCCGGCGCAGGCGGATAGCGCGGGCATGCGCCCGAAGCTCGTGGGTGAGATGGTCCAGTGACACCGCCCCGCCGGCGACTCGGAACAGCAGCCGTTCCCGCTCGAAGAGCGGTTCCCCGAACCTGGGCCGCAGATGGGCGGCGGTCTCGGCGGGAGACTCGGTCTCGACCTCGAGCACGTACTCGCCGAGGGCGCCGACGAGCTCATTCGGGCTGCCCTGTCCGATCAGGCGCCCGCGGCTCATGAAGGCGACCCGGTCGCAGCCCGCCGCCTCTTCCAGATGGTGGGTGGTCAGGAGCAAGGTCGTGCCCTCCTCGCTGCGCAGGCGGCCGAGGTGCTGCCAGATCGCCCGGCGGTTCTGCACGTCGAGCCCGATAGTGGGCTCATCCAGCAACAGGATGCGGGGCCGGTGCAGGATGCCCCGGGCGATGTCGAGGGCGCGCCGCATCCCGCCCGAGAGCGCTCCGACAGGAGTGTCGCGCGCGTCCGTGAGCCCGAAGAGCTGGAGGAGGGCCGAGGCGCGCTCGCGCACGGTGCGGGCGCTATGGCCGCTCAGGGCCCCCGCGAAGCGCAGGTTCTCCATCGCGGTCAGGTTGCGGTCCAGGGCCGGTTCCTGGAACACCATCCCGATGTGCCGCCGCACCGCGAGCGGCGCGCCGAGGATGTCGTGGCCCGCGACCCAGGCGCGCCCGGCGCTCGGGCGCAAGAGGGTGCTCAAGAGCTGGAGGGTGGTGGTCTTCCCCGAGCCGTTGCGGCCCAACAGCGCGAAGAACTGCCCCGCCTCGATGGCGAGGTCGAGTCCCGCGAGCGCCACGACCGCGCCATAGGACTTCGCGAGGCGCTCCGTGAGGATGGCCGCGGGCGTGCTCACGGCCCTGACCTTCCGCACATCTAGCGTGCCTGACCTCGAACGATGGGGTGGCGAAAAGAAAAGGGGACCTCACGGTCCCCTGTTCGCAACGAGATGTCAATTTCGGTGATAGATATGGCGGTGATAGATATGGCGGCTAGCGGTTGTAGACGTACATCGTTACCTCGAAGCCGAGACGGATGTCGACGTAAGCGGGTGTCTCCCAGATCATCGTATGCTCCTCCAGATTAGGTAGTTGAATTCTCCCACGAACCAGCGTGTGGGACCAAGGATCCGATGGTACAGAGCGCAGCTACTGTGCCAGCTCCGGGCGCGGCTGGCCAGTCCCGAAAAAGTCGTTGCGGGTGACGCGCTTACCGAATGCCCCCGGGCCGAGCCGGGCCGTCGGACGACGCGGTGCGGGGCCGCGCTGTTTCATTTGGACCAGAACCATGGTTATTATGGACCACATGCCGGCCCAACACCCCTCCTTGGGGTCGCTGAGGCGCCTGTTGCTTGCTTATGAGCTGGCGCTCTTGCTGCTCGTCGTGGTCACCGGGGTGCTCGGCGGGCTGTGGACCTATTTCTGGAGCCAGACGACGCGGGAATCCTTCCGGCTCGGCACCTTGACCGACACCGCCCATCAGGTCCGTAGCGATCTGTTCCGGCAGATCCGCGAGGTGACCCGCGCCCGGCTCATGGAAGACCCGGCAGCCTTGGATCTCTATCGTGATTACTCCCGGCGCATCGATCAGCACTTCAACGGCCTGCGCCGTCATACCGCTTCGCGCCCCGAATCCCTCGCCGTCCAGGACATGCAGCGCGCCTACCGCATCATCCAGCACGACATGAACAACATCTTCACCGATCCCTACGTGGTCAACCGCGTGGTGCAGCTCAAGATCCTTGAATCAAGCTACGAGCGGCGTATGGTCGGAGCCTTCGAAGCGGCGTTCGCGGCCTTCGCGCGCCTCACCGTGGGGCAGCACGCCATCCTGGAGCGCACCATGCGCCGCTGGACGGAGCTTTCCCCGGTGCTCCTGCCGATCCCCATCGTCTTCGCCGCCGGGCTGGTATTGCTGTCCCGGCGCGCCTTGCGGCGTGGCTTCGTTCAACCCATGGCGGAGGTGATCGCCGGGGCGCGGCGATTGAGTGCCGGCCATTTGGAGCATCGCCTGTCGGGCGGGAGGGCCCACGAGATGGCCGAGCTCGCCGAGACCCTCAACCAGATGGCCGCCGATCTCGCCGAGAGCCGCGACGCCGCGGTGAGGAGCGAACGGCAGGCGGCCCTGGGGGCGCTGGTCCCGGTCATCGCCCACAACATCCGTAATCCGCTCGCCAGCATACGCGCCGAGGCCCAGCTCCTGGCACACGCCGAGCGCCCCGCCGAGATAGCGGAGGTGCAGGAGGCGATCATCGAGACCGTGGATCGCCTGGGACGTTGGGTCACCGCGCTCGTCTCCTACCTGCATCCCTTGCGGCCGCATCGGGTCGCCACCGAGCCCTGGGCGATCGTGCAGGCGGCCCTGACACTCCTCGCCACCAAGCTGCAAGAAAAGCGGATCCGCGTGGACGCGAGGCGTGGCCCGGAGGAGCCGCGGGTGCCCATGGACGTGGACCTCATGGAGCAGGCGCTGGCAGGGCTCCTCGCCAACGCCATCGAGGCCTCTCCCCGCGGCGGACGCCTGACCCTGGTGACCGCGCGCGATGGGCCGGAATGCCGGCTCGACATCGTCGATGAAGGCCCCGGGCTGCCGTTCGAACCCGAGCCCTCCGGGCTTGGGCCGGGCCCCACGACCAAGCGTTACGGGACCGGTCTCGGGATCCCCTTCGCCTACAAGGTCGCCGAGGCCCACGGGTTCCGGGTCCAGTTTTCGCCGGTGCCCGAGGGGGGGACTCGGGTGAGCTTCTATATGCCGCTAGGCGAGGGGGCGGCCGTTTCGTGAGCGCGCCGCGCCGCGTGCTCCTGGTCGAGGACGAGGCGGTCTTCGCCCGCGCGGTCGAGAAGCGGCTCGCCAAGGCCGGTCTCGCCTGCCAGGTGGCGGGTACGCTCGCGGACGCGCGGCGCCTCTTGATGGGCCCGGAGCCGGACGCGATCCTGCTCGACATGCGGCTGCCGGACGGCTCCGGGCTCGACCTCTTGAGCGAGGTCCGCGAGCGCCGCGGCAGCGCCGTGCCGGTCCTGGTGCTCACCGCCTACGGCGAGGTCGAGGACGCGGTCCTGGCCATGAAGCTGCGCGCCTCGGATTACTTGAAGAAGCCGATCGATCTGGAGGAGTTGCTGGTCTCCATCGACAAGGTCTTCGCACACAACGAGCTGCAACGCGCCCTGGAGCACTCCCGGCAGCGCGAGCGACAGGGTCTGGAGGCCCTCCGGTTCCTCGGAGAGCACCCGAGCATCGTCGAGCTCCGCGGCCAGGCGGAGCGCCTCGCGGCGCTCTGCGCCGGGGCCGCGGGACCGCCCCCGGCGGTCTTGATCCTGGGGGACACCGGCACCGGCAAGGACTTGATGGCCAAGCTCCTCCACCACTCCGGGCCACGCCGCGATCGGCCCTTCGTGCACGTCGATTGCGCGGCCCTGCCCAAGGACCTCATCGAGGGCGAGCTGTTCGGACACGAAAAGGGGGCCTATACGAGCGCCGTCGGTGCGGCCAGCGGCCTTATCGAGGCCGCCGAGGACGGCGTGGTGTTCCTGGACGAGGTCGTTGAGCTCCCGATCGAGCTGCAGGCCAAGCTCCTGGCGGTGCTCGAACGCCGCACCGTGAGGCGGCTCGGGAGTACCCGGGAACGCCCGGTGAGCGCCTGGATCATCGCCGCCACCAATCGCGATCCGGAGGCCATGGTGGCGCGCGGGGCACTGCGCGCGGACCTGTATTTCCGCCTCAACGTGCTCGCGATCCGCATGCCGCCGCTCGGCGAGCGCGGCGCGGACATCGTGCTGCTCGCGCGCGATTTCGCCAATCAGGTGGCGCGCCGTTACGGGTTGCCGGCACCCAGCCTCACCCCCGAGGCCTGCGCCGCGCTCATGGCCTATTCGTGGCCCGGCAATGTGCGCGAGCTCAAGCACCTCATGGAGCGCGTGGTGCTGCTCTCGGGCGGGGCGGACATCGATACAAGGGCACTGATGCTGCCCCCGGCGCCCGAGTCCCCGTCACCCGAAGACGGGCCGGCGGGGGAGGGCGGCGGGCTTCTGGGTCTCAGCCTCGAAGAAGCCGAGCGCCTCCTCATCGAGCAGGCGCTCGCCGTGACCGGCTACAACGTCTCCGAGGCGGCCCGCCAGCTCGGCGTGACGCGCATGGCGATGCGCTACCGGATGCGCAAGCACGGCCTGGACAAGTCGCCGGACGATGGCGGTAACGGGTCGTGACGCCTGGCCCGCAGCGCCTGAAGGTTGACAATAGCCTGCCTTGTAGTTGACAATAATGCGCATCCAGGTTGACAAAGCACGAGACGCTAGATGACTAAGGTTCGTTCGCGGGGTGAGCAGATTCGACGTTTTATCGTTTCTCGCGTGGAGAAGCACCCCACCGACATCGCCAAGTTCACGGCTGAGCACTTCGGAATTACGCGCCAGGCTGTAAACAAGCACCTGCAGCGGCTTGTTGAGGAGCGTGCGCTTGTATCTGACGGCAAAACACGGAACCGCGCATACCGACTATACCCTCTTGTCCGATGGCTCAAAGAGTATGAATTAAACGATTCGTTAGCCGAAGACATCGTTTGGAGGTCTGATGTTGAGCCCTGTCTAGGCCAGCTTCCGGAAAACGTCCGCGACATTTGGCGTTATGGCTTTACGGAGATGTTCAACAACGCGATCGACCACGCACAGGGAAGCAGCGTCGACGTTCTGCTGAGCAAGAACGCAGCCGTCACCGAGCTTGCGATCGTCGACAACGGAATCGGCATTTTCAGGAAGATCCAAGCGGCGCTCGGCCTGGTGGATGAGCGGCATGCCATTCTAGAGTTGTCGAAGGGCAAATTGACCACCGACCCGGCCAAGCACACGGGGAAGGGCATCTTCTTCACGTCTCGCGTGTTTGACGAATTTGATATTCTTTCCGGTGGGGTCTACTTTTCTCATAAGTTCGGCGATGCTGATGATTGGATCCGTGAGAGAGCACGACCCAAATCTGGAACAGTGGTATGGATGGAGCTAAACAACCACACGTCTCGAACCCTTAAAAAGGTATTCGACCAATTCACATCGGATGACGCGCTCGGGTTCACAAAGACCGTTGTTCCCGTTCGACTCGCTCAATATGGCGAGGACAAACTAGTATCCCGATCACAGGCGAAACGCCTCCTGGCACGGGTTGAGCGCTTCAAGACCGTGATCTTCGATTTCACCGAAGTCGAAAGCATTGGCCAAGCATTTGCTGACGAGGTCTTCAGGGTTTTCGCGTCCCGACATCCCGGGGTAGAGCTCGTGGCTATCAAGGCAAACTCTGCCGTCAACCGCATGATTCAACGAGCAAAATCAGCGACGTAATCTCGCGCCCTAGACATTATGACTTGCGCCGAGCGAGGCTGACCCCCGGTGGGATCGCTGGCCTAAGGCCTTCTTCGCCGAACAGGGGCTTTTCACCTTATATGAAGCCTTTGTCCTGGCGCGCCAATCCCGATGAGGAAACCACCGACTGGAGAGCCGTGCGCGGGAGAACCGCCACACGGTTCGGAGGCCGGGGAGGGCGCTAGCCCTTCCCGACCCCTATTGCTTGCTCACCCAAACACGCAAGATAGCCAAAGAACAAAGCCGCAAATATGGTCACCCCAAAAACCTTGAGTAAGTACCATTCGCGTGTGCCCCTGTTATTGCCTTTTTGCTAAGCTTGCTGCGCTTCAGGTGGGTCGGCGTCGAGTTACCGAGGCGCCACGCATCCCACCGCTGGACACGGAGCCACGGCGCCGAGGTTTTGCTGCGCGGAACGCTCGCTGAGCGCCGCTGGAGTCAGCATGGCCGCGGACACCGCCGGAGCCGGCGCCCGCGAGCGCGCGAGCGCGGCGAACGCGACATCGAGCAATCCGCTCATGTGCTGGTCGCGCCAAACGGCGCTCTTGCCGCCGAGGACAACCCCGACCAAGCGATGATCGTTGCGGGTGGCGGACGCCACCAAGTTGAACCCCGAGGCTCGCACATAACCCGTCTTGATACCGTCGGCGCCTGGGTAGCGGCCGAGCAAGCGGTTGTGATTGTGATAGGTCCGGCCTTTGAAAGTAAATCGCTCGATGGAAAACAGCCTGTAGTAGTGCGGAAAGCGGCGCATCAGCGCGACCCCCAGGCGGAGCATATCCCGCGCGGTGGTGTGTTGTCGCCGGTCGGGCAAGCCGGAGGCGTTGCGGAACGAGGTATCGAGCATCCCGAGCCACCGTGCCTCTCGAGTCATGAAGTGCGCGAAGTGTGACTCGGTTTTTCCTACGGCCTCGGCCAACACCACCGCGGCATCGTTCGCGGAATGGCTGATGAGCGCCAGGATCGCGTCGCGGACGCCGATCGTCTGACTCTTGCGAAGGCCTAGCCGCGTCGGCTGCATGCGCGCCGCATTAGCCGAGACCGGAAGCCTCTGGGTCAGCGTGAAGCGATCGGCGTCCAACGCGGCGAACACCATGTACAGCGTCATGAGCTTGGTGAGGGACGCCGGTTGCGTACGGGCATCGGCATTGGCCTCGTGCAGTACCACCGCGTTGTCCACGTCATACACGATAGAGGCGTAGGTCGGAGCCGCCGAGCTGGCCGGCGAAGAAAGAAGCAGACCGAGGAGCACAAACCCGTACCCGAGAATGTCGGGCAGGCGCGAGAGCTTCGTACGATAAACGCCCTTGCTGTCAGCCGCCCGACGCGAGTGCGTGTAATCGGTTTCCATCGTCACTTCCCCCCTTAAGCGTCGTGGGATATGGCCAGTCGTCTGACAAGGAGCCCTTGTTAGGGAAGCTCTGCAAAAGCTATTGCGCCGCCCATCTGCTTACCTCGCTCCACAAAGCGCGGTCATCCTTGGGCCGCTCCTCGCCTGGTTGCATGCTCGTGCGTCACTTTCCTAACGACATCGTGACTTGCTGCGCAGCTTCGCTGAGTGGGGCTTGCTTATGACACCCTTGCAGAGCTTCCCAAAAACCCTGTCGACTCCCATGCCTCTCTTCGAATGATGACTAACAAGGGTTGTGCCATCTGACGTAGCACCGGCACGCAAGGTGGCGGCGCCCCCTGTGCGGTGACCATGGTAAGCATACAGCTACACAGGGGCCAATGGGGTCAATTTACTGACGGCGCTGCGTTCGGTACATCGTCTGGTGCGAGCTATTCCGCGTCGACGCCATGGTAGTCCTTCCCAATGCTCGTCATGCGGTGTGGAGCTTACCCCCGAAGACGCCGATTATTCTCTCGCGACGGCAGCGGGCTAGCCTTTTAGCTACCCCCTATCCTGCACCACGTCCGGTATGAAGTTTCATAAGCTCGTCGGCCTCTCCGGTGTCGCGGCCCCGCAGGGTCAGGCGCGCTTACCCGCCCAGATCGGCGGACGTCGATCCTTCCAGGGACGCGCCTCCTCTAGTGAGGCCGCGAGCCGAAACAGCAATGCTTCCTCCCCGTACCTAGAAACGAATTGTAGGCCGACCGGCAGCCCATCGCTGTCTTGCTCCAGCGGCAACGAGATGGCCGGCTGACCCGTCGTGTTGAAGAGCGACGTGAATGGCGCGTAAGTGAAAATCTGTCGCACCCACTGCTCTGCGTTCAGATCGGATGCATTGGCATTGAGGATAGCGGCACCAACTGGGACCGTGCGCTGGGCGATGGTCGGCGTCAGCAGCACATCGTATAACGCAAAAAATTCGGCGACCGCGCGCGATATGCGGTTCAGGCCAGGAACGCACACCAGATGTTCTGGGTCGCACCGCCGAAGGCTTCCGCGTCGATGACAGGACCGGCTTCCACCACGTCATGACCGAGATCCCTGCAGAGCGTGGCCATTCGATCAACGGCCGCAGCAATCTCCGGGTCAACATTCGCCCCGGTCCAAGCCTTATTCGTGTAAGCGATCTTCAGACGGCCGACTGGCGCACCGATCTCCTCTAAGAATGGTCGCGCTGGAGGTGCAATGGCGTAGGGATCGCCGGGGCTCGCGCCTTGTGTTGCGTCCAAGATGGCGGCGCTGTCGCGCACAGTACGGGTCAGTGCATGCTCAGACACGAGACCCAACAGCACGGTGCCATGGGCGGGCCCGAGTGACACACGTCCGCGTGTGGGTTTCAGTCCTACAATCCCGCAGCATGCAGCTGGAATTCGTATCGAACCGCCGCCATCATTGCCGTGCGCCGCTGGAACGGCGCCGGCTGCCACGATCGCCCCCGAGCCACCACTGGAGCCGCCGGCGCTCCGATCGAGGTTCCAGGGGTTTCGTGTCGGCCCATCTTTCACACTTTCCGTCGTTGCGTTGAACGCCATCTCTGGTGTTGTGGTTCTCCCGAGCGTTACGAGGCCGGCGCGCTCATAGCGCAGGGCGAGTTCGCTCGCATTGGGCATTCTCAGGCCGGCGGCGAGCCTGCTTCCGAACTCGGTCAGCCTGCCTTCCTCTTGGATCAAGACGTCCTTGCGCAGGAACGGGACGCCCCTCAACGGGCCCGACCCTGTCGCGCTTGCGGCTCGCTCTGGAAATGTCTCCACGACGGCGTTTATCTTCGGATTGACAGCCTCGATCGCCGCAAGCCCCGTTTGCGCAAGCTCGGCGGCGCCGATTTCGCGCCGACGTACGAGTTCGGCTAGACCGACCGCATCGTAATGCGAATATTCATCGAGCGTCATCGTTCCTCCACCCATTTATGGGCGGCGACCGCTTTCTTCAAGCGGGTATTGGGAGCCCATTCCAGGCCGAAGACTCGCATGTCTGACATCCTACAGGCTCAGGCAGTACCCTGCCTTCTGAGGGGAAAGGCCGTTAAATTCGTATGCTCGCTTGGGTTTCCTTGGAGTATGGCTTGTCCAAAACCAATTGGATCGGCGGTGGTCATCAGCTCACGGCAATGGAAACGCACCTGCTTTCTCGGTTCTGGTTGCTTCCAGTAAGCATGACCCACGTACCTCTACACTCCCCGGTAAGGAGAGTGTAATTTCATCTCCTCGAAAAACGTCCGAATTGCCCTCTTTTCCTCACCGATGAACCGCTCGATGGCGTTGCGGAACGCAGGGTGGCGGATCCAGTGCGCGCTGTAAGTCAGCTCGGGAAGAAAACCGCGCGCGATCTTGTGCTCCCCCTGGGCGCCGGCTTCGAAAAGCTTGAGGCCCTTAGCGATCGCGTACTCCAAGGGCTGGTAATAACAGAGCTCGAAGTGCAGGTTTCGGATCTCCCGGCTCGCTCCCCAGTACCTTCCATAGAGGCAGTCGCCGTTTTCGTAGTACAGGGCGCCCGCCACGGGAGTACCCGCGTCTTGCGCAAGAATCAATAGGACCTGGTCCCGCATCGACTGAAAAACCCGCTGGAAGAAGGCGAGCTCGAGATACGGGATGGCCCCCATCTTCTCGATGGTCGACCGATAAAAGCCGTGGAAAACGGTGGCGTGCTCCGGCCGCAGGTCCGCGCCTCGGAGGATCGAGATCCGGAGGCCGCGTGATCGCAGCTCTTGGCGCTCTTTCAGAATTTGCTTCCGCTTGCGCCGCTTGAGGCTCGCAAGAAAGGCATCGAAGGTCGGGAAGTCTTGGTTCTTCCAGTGGTACTGAAAGCTGTGCCGGATGAGAAAACCTTCGCGCACGAAGTAGGGGATCTCCTCTGGCAGCAGAAACAGGTAATGCAAAGAGCTCGTCTCCAAGACTTCCGTCTTCTCTTTCGCCGCGCGGATCAGCCGCGCGGCCACGGCTGCGCGATCCGCCGGTTTGGAAAAGAGGAGCTTGGGTCCGGTCGCGGGAGTGAATGGAATCGAGGAGACGAGCTTCGGGTAGTAAGGCACACCTGACTTCGCGTACGCCTGCGCCCACGCCCAGTCGAAGATGTACTCGCCGTAGCTATTATCCTTCACGTAAAGAAAGGAGGCGCCCTCGAGCTCGTCCCCCCGCCAGGCGGTGAGATGGTGCGGAATCCAGCCGGAACGGCTACCCACCGCCCCGGTCTCTTCCAGCGCGTGCAGGTAGGCGTAATGGGTGAAGGGGAAGCCGCCGTGGCACAGCCGCGCCCACTCGTCTCCCGGGATAGCCTCCAATCTTTCAAAAGCTTTGATTGTGTGCGATGCTCGCGTCATGACTAAGTTGCTCTCTCCCGCCGATCTGGAAGATATCACCTCCCGTACCCTCCATCACTACGAGGCTCACGCCGAAAGCTTTTGGGAGGGGACGAAGGATCATGATGTCACCCAGAACTACGAGGCCTTCCTCGACGCTTTGCCCAAAAGACCGGGGCTTCGCCTGCTCGATCTGGGCTGCGGGCCTGGCCGGGATCTCCTCCACTTCCGGAAACTGGGCCACGAGCCAACCGGGCTGGACGGGAGCCCGGCGTTCTGCGAGATAGCGCGAAAGCACGCCGGCTGTCCGGTGTGGCACCAGAATTTTCTGCAGCTCACACTGTCGCCGGCCTCGTTCGACGGTGTTTTCGCGAACGCCTCCCTGTTCCACGTTCCCCAGCAGGAGCTGCCCCGAGTTCTCGCCGAGCTGAGAGACGCGCTCGTGCCGGAAGGGGTCCTATTCTCCTCCAATCCGCGCGGCGGGGTAGAGGGATGGTCGGGAGAACGTTACGGCGCCTACCTCGATTGGGACACGTACCGAAAGTACCTGGAGGGCTCCGGATTCGAGCCGGTCCACCACTACTATCGGCCCGCGGGCTTACCCCGCGATAGGCAGCCGTGGTTGGCGGTGGTGAGCAGGAGCCGGTCGTGAAGTCCAAGATGAAAGCGGTCCTTGCTGGGCATTCAATTACCCGGCGTGGAGGCGGACGAGCTCGAGTCTTGGCTGACCTGCCTAGCGGCTCACGGGGCCGAGGTACGTGGCCTCGATCCCCGCCATCGCATTGCACTGTCTTGGGCGCGGAACAAGCATCGCGAGGAGGTCGTGAAGCTACTGCGAGAGGCTGGCGGGGGCCTACCCGCTTGTTCCCTGGTATGCTTTGCTCTGGAGGAACGCTTCGAGCTATGACCGGGCTGCTGACCCAGTGCCGATTCCCGCGTCGCTCGGCCAGATTCACCGTGAAAAACCACGCGGCTCCCGGAAGCCAGGCACGACGGTATTCGGTCATCGATCACCTTCTCTCGTCCAGCTCTTGTCGCGAGCGATGCGGTTCCCTTCGTTTATCGCAATCTGGGGGGCTGTCCCTCCCAGTCTCGATACTGCCCACGCTGCCTACACGGCTGCCAGAAATTCGGACACCGTCAAGCCTGCCGCCCGAATGAGGCTTCGTAGTGTACCCTTTGCGACTTCCCGATGATCGGGAACCGACAAAGTGGCCATTTCTCCTTCTTTGACCATGACGATGTGGCTCCCGCTCTGCCGCACAATCTGCCACTCCAAAGACTCAAATACGCGGACAACCTCGCGTCCGCTGAGAACGGGAAGCGCCGGCGGCATTATGCGGCTACGTCGACTTGCCGGGTCTCGATGGTCAAAGGCATACCGCGCTCCGCACGGACCTGGAGGCACTGGTAAATCGCATCCTGGATGTTTTGCACAGCCTCGTCTTTCGTTTGGCCTTGGCTGACACAACCGGGAATTGCCGGACATTCGACGATCCAAACTCCGTCTTCGTCGCGGTTTATCGTAACGCTGAATTTCATTTTGCTCCTCTGAGTGTTATTGAGCTAGTCGAAACAAGAAAGCGTCCGGTCACGAAGTACCGTAATCAGCAATGGCATAGCGTATTCCGCCGTCATACCGCCATCGATGGTGTCGGAAATATCGTGGTCTGGTCCTTATTCTTTCCCGAGGCCAATCGGCTACGCGTCGCACCCATCCGTGTCTTACCGGGTTCCAATGGACATAATTCGCGTGACGGTTGAGGTCGGGTTTATCACGGATGGAATGTTCCCAAAAACGGCGCTGCCATAGACCTCGCTCACCCCGCTTGGCGCGACTTTACTAAATGCGCCCGCCCTCTTAGATAGCACGGGAGAAGCGTCCCTTGATCAGACTCCAGCGGGTAGACAAATCCGTATCACCGGGCGCCAGCGTCCCGACGCCACGTAAATGATCCATCAGGATCACGACCGCTTCCAGGCGGAAAACGTGTCGCGCCCAAACGCTACGAAACTACGAAGCGCACTTTGCAACACATCAATTCGCTCGACCAATAGCCGATTCCCGTGTCGCTCGGCCAGATTCACCGTGAAAAACCACGTGGCCCCTGGAAAGCAGGCACGACGGTATTCGGTCATCGAGCACCTTCTCTCGCCAAGCCCTTTTCGCGAGCGATGCGGTTCCCTTCGTTCACCGTATTCTACACGGGTTGCATAACCAAGGCTTGATATCCGTTCGGGCGCTTTACATGTGTGCCCACGGGTATACCAAATGTCATCGTGTGCTTCACTTTTGTGGACCGCCCGTTCGGACCCGCATGCCGTGGTGGTGTGGGGCCGGGGGCTAAACATCCCCCGATTAGCTCGCATCCTCACTAGGGAAGAGCTGGCCGTCAACTTGGTCGACGAAGTCGCCACGGCGGATAAGTTCGTGGATGTACTTGGCAACCTGCGAGGCCGTTAGGCCGAGCTTGTCAGACTACGTCCTTGTGCACTCCGGACGGCCATGGCTGCGCCGGAAGCAGGTCCCGTACGACGACGAGAAGTTCGTTGTCTAGGCCGACGGGCGCTCCCTTCCAATCAGAGGCCGAACCTGACTTGAGATCTTCCCATCGCGCTGATATGTACTGCTTCCACTCCTCGCTGCCCCAGCCTTCCATTTGTTCGAGCTGGTCGGGAGGAATACGAGAATTGAGCAGGCGACCCCAGGTTATGGATTCGCCACCAAGGTCAATGAAATGCGGATACAGCTCCTTCCTAAAGACCTTCCCGCGAATCAACTTTTTGACTGTTGGAGATGTATCGCGGCGCGACCGTGTCTCCCGATAGATCGCCGCTTGGACTACAGACGAACGGAGGTCGCGAACCTCCTGAGCCAGTGCACGTAGCAGCGAGTCCTCACCGAGTGACTCAGACGCAGCCTGGATCGTTGCGATGCGGCCCACTGCCTCCATCGGACGGTAGTAGCGACCTTGCTGCGCCGCATGGATGAAGGTAACCAAACGCTTTCTGTTCTGCTCAAGATCCATCAGATCACGTTCTTCCATGATGATCCGTTGGTTCCCAACGTCGAACGGCAGGCGCTGCCCCTTCCAGGCAAGCATGACAAGGGGTAAGCCTAGAGCATGGCGAATTCCCAGCTCGTACATCACATTCGGGTTGGGGTCGTCTTCTGGTTCGGCGCCTCCAAGATCTACTACTACCATAGGATCAAGCGCGAGGTGTGATCGAATTTCGTCGTTAATGGCACCGGGTTGCTCTTCGGTTGCGGCGAGCTTCGGCTCAAAGCCAGCTTCTACTACTGCAGGCTTGATAACAACCTCATACCAACCGCGAAACCACTTTTGTTCGGCTGGGTCGCGACCGAACTGCATCACCACAAAGCAATGTCGTTCATGTGTGGTCGCGGAGGGAGCCGTCGAGGGCGTGATTGCTTCGATCTGCGAGGTGTCGGGCATGTCAACCTTTCGCTGGAGCGGGCAAGGTTCGCGCTAACAGGCGGGTTGTCGCATAGTGAGCAACGCGAACGACACGGTGGCCCATCCTGGCTGAGCGCGTTTGTGAGCTGCTTTCACTGTCCCATTGACCCCCATAACTCCATGATGGCCACAAAGATGCGAAATCATATAATGGATATCATCCACGTGACGGTTGAAGTCGGCTTGATCACGGATGAGATGTTCTCCAAAACGGCGGTGCCATAGAGCTTGTCCACCCCGCTTGGCGCGGCTTTGCGAGATGCGCTCGCGTTTCTCGATGGCAAGGGAGAAGTGTTCCTTGATTAGACTCCGGCGGGTAGAAAAAACCGCATCACCAGGCGCCAGCGTCCAGACACAATGTATATGATCCGGCAGGATCAGGAGCGCTTCCAGGTGGAAGGGGTGTCGCGCCCGAACGCTACGAAACGCGGTTCGCAACACGTCATCCGCTCGACCAATAGCCCCTTCCCGCGTCGCTCGGCCAGATTCACTGGGAAAAGCCACATGGTTCCGCAGGCACGACGGTATTCGGTCATCGATCATCTTCACTCTCCCAGCTCTATTCGCGAGCGACCTCGGTTACGGCATCCTGCGCGGGCTTTTTGGCGCGTCCGGTGGAGCGGCGAGTTAGATTGCACCTAGGTACGGTCCAGACACATAGGTAACAGTTTAGTCCAGGGCCGGCTACAAGTGGATTGAGCGCTACGAACACGGGGGTCTCGCCAGCCTGGCCGAGCACTCCCGACGCCCGCATGTGTGCCCGACCCAGACGCCCGAGGAGGTGGTGCAGGCGCTCACTGAAGCGCGCCAGCGCCATCCTTCCTGGGGCGCGAAGAAGCTCTTGGCGTTTCTTTCCGGGCGCCATCCCGATGGGGCCTGGCCGGCCCGCTCCACCGTCTGCGATATCCTCGATCGCCACGGCTTGATCCGCAAGCCCCGGGTACGTCGGCGAGTGGGCCATCCAGGGAAACCCACCACCGCGATGAGCGTCCCGAACGCAGTGTGGTGTACCGACTTCAAGGGCCAGTTCAAGACCTGCGACGGTCTCTATTGCTATCCCCTGACGGTCACCGATGGCTACAGCCGCTATCTCCTCGGCTGCCAAGCCCTGAGCTCGACCGCGGTGTCCAAGGCCCAACCGGTGTTCACGCGTCTCTTCCGCGAGTTCGGGCTCCCCGAACGCATTCGTACCGACAACGGAGTGCCCTTTGCCACCACCACGCTCGCCCGCCTGTCCTCCCTGTCGGCCTTTTGGGTGCGGCTCGGGATCCTGCCGGAGTTCATCGAGCCCGGTAAGCCCCAACAAAATGGGCGACACGAGCGCATGCACCGCACCCTCAAGGCCGAGACCACCCGCCCACCGGCGG
>JALZID010000155.1 GCA_030860485.1 Pseudomonadota bacterium
CCCCCCCGAAAGAAAATGTACGAAAGAGCCACTAGCCTAGCACCTCTCTTCCCGACGTCATCGTCCCCTCGCTCTCCTATGCTAGCGGAGTCTTCACGAGCACCGTGAAAAACCAGGACACCGCGGCGACTCCCTCAGGCGTAGCCGTCGGCGTAGCATCCTTCGTGGATGGCGTCTTCAAAACCTGGGGTGCGCACGGCCGCCAGATGGTCGAGACCTTTCCTCAGGCCGAAGTCCGTGAGGTTGTTGGAGCAGATCTCATTGCGCAGGAAGGTAGAGGACTTCTCGTACTGCTTGACGAACCCATGCTTCTAATAGGCATCGTTGACCGCCAAGAATGCGTTGTCGATCCTGCAAGCGGAGTTTTCTCTGACCCAGGTACTCGACCGTCCGGTGACGGGTCGGGTCTTCTTGGAAGAGGTGATCCGCGAGAACCTGGATCTCGGGCGGCCGAGCCAAGTCCAGCAGTTGATCTTCGACCGGCGTGTGAGCCACAGGACCCCGGGCCAGTTTCGGAGCCGGGTGATCACCGAGGGCGTCGTCCCCTCCTTGCACGTCGACTACAAGAGTTCTCGCATCAAGGAGCGTGCTGGTGTTGTTCAGCCTGCAAGCGAGGGGTTTCACCCATTCCGACATGTGAGCCTTGCTGGCTCAACTGCTGGGTCTCGACCCGGCCTATTACCGCCTCGGCAGGATGAACTACGACCTACGCCGCTTGCGGCTGCATGGACTCATACAGCGCATTCCGCACAGCCATCGTTACGAACCCACCATTTCATGATGCAAGTGCTCTAGCGTCTATCCGAGGGCGTAGCACGCGGTGATCTTGCTGCAAGTCGCACGAATACGGGCGTGTCAACAGGAAGAATCAGAGCTTCAAGGGACTGACGAGGTTGGGTCCAAGCCACGGGTCGGGGATAAAGCAACCCCCGGAAGAACCGGGGGTTGAATGCACTGGGTTTGGTCCCGGACGGAAGGGATCCAGTCCGGTCGCTTTGGGAGATGGGAGACCGGCTGAGCGGTTCCGTCTTCCATTGCTCTAGGCGCCGGATCCCTTCGGGTCAGACACGGTTTCCCTTGAGGACATCACTTTGCAAGCTGGTTGTTGGTTTCGTCCGACTCCGCAAAGCGGTTTACGTCATCGACGTAAGCCTTATACGTATGCGTGCCGGTGGGAATGGTGTATGCCCCGCCGTTGGTGCCGACGGTGACGGATGCTCCTGCGGCCAGGGGCCCGTTCACGCCGCCCCAGGTTCTCCACACACCATCCACGAAGTATCCTACACCGATGAGTACGCCTGAGGGAGTCGCCGCGGTGCCCTGGTTTTTCACTGTGCTCGTGAAGATCCCCTTTGCATAGGAGAGCGAGGTGACGACGACGTCGGGGAGAGAGGGGGTAGGCGGGGGTGGCGGGGGTGGCGGGGGCGGTGGTGCGGCACCTCCAGTCTCGAATGCCCCTAGATCAGGAGCTGATCCTGTGAATCGTATTCCTACATAAGTGCCCTTTTCGATGAGATCGCTGCCGGCGGCCAGTTTCAGGAACGGGCAGTTGGGCAACGATCCATCGGCCTGCCTCGGGCCGGTCGCGCACGCCTGGCTTGTAGAAGCGAAGTCAGAGTTATTGGCCGTTACGGGCAGGTTCCAAGAGTTGAAGCTGGCACTGGTTCTCGAGTGTATGCTGACGCCCGACCCGACCGCCAGGTTGTTTCTCATGACATGCGCTGCTTCTCCGCCTGTAATGAAGCTAGCTCCTCGGTTCTCCCATGACGTGTTGTTGAAGAAAGTAATAGGTCTATCAGCTACATTCGAGCTATATCCCGTGTCGCGGTTGCGGAAGGAAAGGTTATTGGTAACCCGATGCCCGCCATCGTTCGGTCCAAGTCCGCCAAGCTTGAAGCCCACTCCGTTTCCGCGAGGGACCAAGGTGCTACCGTTAAATGTGTATCCGTTCTCCCAGGACCAGTTGTTATCGATGACCGCCGCGCCTCCAGTCCACGTATCGATCCCATCGTCAGAGTTGCGCCATGCCCGGTTTCCGCGTATAACGTTTCCGGTTCCGGCCACGACGGCGATTCCGTTAGCGCCGCCTCCAGAACCAAGCCTATCGTCGTTATCATGTACGTCGTTATTCAAGAACAGGTTATTGCTGCTGCTGCCGTTGATGTTTATAGCTGTACCCGACCCGCCTCCGTTCGTGGCGCGTCCTACGTGGTGAATGTTAAGCTGTTCGAATACGTTATTGCTAGAGTTTGAGGCATAGATACCATCGACCGGGCCATTCCTTAGCTCAAGCCCCTTGAAGTGATACCAATTCGCACTGAACATGCGAATGATCATGAGGTTCTGCCCGTTAGGAATCTTTGCCCCATCAATGATCGGCGTTTCTCCAGGATAAGCAAGAACCCTGATAGGATTGCCGCTGGCTCCGGATCGCGTCAGAGTCGTTTGCGCAGTTGGAAAGTACGTCCCGCCACGCATGTATATCGTGTCTCCTGCGACTGCAACATCGTGCGCTTTCTGGAGCGTCGCGAACGGAGACGCCTGGGTTCCAGGATTTGAGTTGTTGCCGTTCGTAGCGACATAATAGCCGGATAATGGCGGCGGTGGTGGCGGGGGAGGCGGGGGCGGGCTCGTGTTCGTTGCAAGCTGGTTGTTGGTTTCGTCCGACTCCGCAAAGCGGTTCACGTCATCGGCGTAAGCCTCATACGTATGCGTGCCGGTGGGAATGGTGTATGCCCCGCCGTTGGTGCCGATGGTGACGGATGCTCCTGCGGCCAAGGGCCCGTTCACGATGCCCCAGGTTCTGAAGACGCCATCTACGGAGTATCCTACGCCGATGGCTACGCCTGAGGGAGTCGCCGCGGTGCCCTGGTTTTTCACCATGCTCGTGAAGATCCCGTTTGCATAGGAGAGCGACGTGACGATGACGTCGGGGAGAGAGGTGATAGGCGGGGCTGGCGGCGGTGGCGGCGGTGGCGGCGGTGGCGGTGGCGTGGGTGGCGGGGGTGGAGTAGTCCCGGAACCTGTGCCAGCGAGATAGACTTCAAGGTTCGTATATCCGCTTCCGGCGACGGCGTTCCGATCAGCCGCGTTATTGGGATTTAGACCACGCGCCGTTTCCCACACATCCGGCATGCCGTCGTGGTCCGTATCAGTGCACGGCGTACCGCCGGAAATAACGGGGAAGCCGCCCACAGCAGCTTCCGTTTCCGGATAAGAGGCACTGCCGGTATTCGTATTATATTGATTAATAAGCCTGGCATCGACACTATCGCGATTCCCCACCCAATTGCCGTTGCAGTCCAGGCGGCGGGAAGCGCCGACGATGGGCAGGAGGCTTGCCTCCAGATTTCCCACCGGCTCGGCTATGATGGGGTAAGCGGTGTTGGCCATAGGTGTGGCGCGCCGCCAGCCGGTAGGAACCGGACCTCCCTCCGGCCCATTCTGGCCGAGTGACTCCCGCGCCATTAGCCATTGGTCCCCGGCAGGATTAGACTGGTTATATCCTTTATTCCCGGACATGTAAATTGACTGAGTACTATAAGCGGACACTTCATGGTTCGAGATGGGCTTAGGCCCCTTCTTCCACAGGTTACCGATGATGTCTGTGCTCATAGGCAGATCCGGCCACCCGATTTGCATATTTAAAAGGCCGATGTTGTAGGTGATGTTGTTTACATAACGTCCAGATTTGATGGTATAGGCAGGATTCCGATGCCTTTCGTTCATCGTCAGGTTGTGGTGCAGATCAATATTTGTCATCCCGCTGCGATCCCCGGCGCCGGAGATCATCCATCCCGTCGCGTGATCCTCCAGTCCTTCCGCCACAAGATTGTATGAAAAGGTTACGCTGTGCACCGAGCTGCCACCACCTTTCCAAACACCAAGTCCCTCGTCCTGATTCCAGCTTAAGGAAATATGATCAGCAACTATATTATGACCCCCAAACACTAGGAATCCGTTGCCGCGTTGGACGTCTCCAGCTGCGCCCGACGTCCACCCCTTGCGAATGCGGGTATACCGCCATATGACGTCGCTGGTGGAAATGTCTACCATTGCGTAGGATGACATGTTTTTGCCGCTGAGCAGGATCCCGCCGCCCGGCGCGGTTTGACCCGCAACAGTGAGGAATGGCTTCGATACCAACAACGGCGACAAGAGTTGAATCGTCCCTCCCACGCGAAAGACACAGGTGCGAGGTCCCGAGGCGGTGACGCAGGCGCGCAGGCTGCCGGCGCCGGAATCGTTGAGGTTGGTGACTTCAATGACCGCTCCGCTGCGGCCGCCCACGGAAACCGCCCCGCCGCCCTGTGCGCCAGGGAAGGCGGGCACGGCGGCACTCGCGAACGTGGGCGCGAATGCAAAAAGGCCAAGTACAATGAGGGGATGTAGTATTTCGTGACGTGTACTCATATCCATATGACCAAGATATTGATGAGGAACTATAGGGAAGGCGGGCAGAGCCGAGGGACAGACACAGCGCGCAATCCGTTTATGTCGACCTGCCTGCCTAGATGGCGGCCTACCCCGGTTTTATCCGCAACGGGCTCAGGTTCTTGACCCGAGTTTTGTGTCCCAGGTCTCACCCCGGAGGGGGGTGGAGGGGAGGTGACAAGGCGCGACGCGTGCGTATTCCGAATTGGAATGAAGGCCCGCAAAGGAAACGGACCCTACGTTCCACCCTTATCCGCGTCGATTTCTATTGGGTGAAGATCTTTTGTAACGACGATGAATCAATGGGTTAGAGAGCGAAAAGCTTGGAAGAGCTATCAGCATCACGCGAGCCAGGGACCGGAGGAGACCCTGGACCCCTTGGTGATGAGCTAAGATGGCAAGGGGATCGTGATGCGAAAAGAAGATCTACGCGAGGCGACCAAGCGCGCGGCGGAGCGGGACGGTCACAGACCCGTCTGTCGGAGGCAGCGCAAGCGCAAGGCGACGGTGGTGCCGGTCTACGAGCGGCAGGTGCGGACGCCCGGATCCATCAGGGGCGTGGAAAGTCAGAAGGAGGAGGCACCCCAAGTGCGAGCGCGCCACAACCGGGTGTGGGCGAGCGTCGAGCGCAGCCCGAACAGGTGACCGAGGAGGTCTTTGAAGAGGCGCGGCGGCGGGACCCCGAGGGGGAAGCGGCCGTGGGTGATGTTGGTCGATGGGTATGAGGGGCATCTTGGGGATACTCACGCCGAGATAGACGGTCCGGGTCGAGGTCACGCTCATCCTCGATTTCATCCACGTGCTCGAATATTTCTCGAAGGCCGCCTGGTGTCTCTTCGCCCCCGGAGGCGACACGGCCGAAGCGTGGGTGGGGGAGCGCAGGCCTAGAAGGGGCGCGAGGGCCGCGCGCCTGCCCGTGGCGCGGAATGAGGATCGCTTAACTCAGTCGAGACATCGTAACCGGATCTGGAAATACGGCCGCTGCGCGGGATACACCCGCGGATCGGTCACGACGGGCCTCAGGGTCTGCACGCGGAAAACCCGGACGCCGCCGGACTTGAGCGTGTGCGGGAGCCGCGGCC
>JALZID010000156.1 GCA_030860485.1 Pseudomonadota bacterium
CCATCAGGGCCAGAGGCGACCAAGGCCTCACCAACAGGCCGGATATATGGGAGCAACTGCGCTACCGACCTCTGCCGTCAACGAGCGAGATGCTTGCAAATCGGAGGAGTCCATATATGGGGGTAAAGGCGCCGCGGCTAGGAAGGGGGTTGGCCGGACAGCGGAGGGAGTTTCTCGGTGCCGTCCCGGAGGGAGCGCGAGCTTGTCTAGGTACCCGAAATTTCAAATATGTTCGGCCACCTTTCTTCACAATCGAGGCCGCTTTCGGTTGACACACCCGTGAGAATCTATTATATAACGGCGTCTCCAGGTGAACTTTCCGCCCGACCCTGCGTCGAAGGTGGTGGTTGGAGGAGATGGTGGTATCGAGGGTGATTGTCTTAGAATCGTCAACACTAAACGGAGGGTCGGACTCATGCTGATCAATAAAACGAACATCGCCGGGCTTGCGCTCGCTACTAGCGCACTGTGGTCTCAGATCGCGGTGGCGGACACGGTGGAGGTCAAGGCGGTGGTGACCAAGTTCGAACCTACTGTGGTGTTTATCAAACCAGGGGACTCCGTCAAGTTCACCAACATGGCGGGCCACGACACGGTGTCGATCGAGGGGATGATCCCGGAAGGTGCCGAGCCGTGGAAATCGCCGATGAACGAAGAGTTCAGCGTCACCTTGGACAAGGAGGGTGCCTATGTCCATAAATGCACCCCGCACGTCGGGAACGGCATGCTGGGCGCCATTGTCGTGGGGGAGGGGCCGCCCGCCAACCTCGACGCGATCAAGGCGCACCCGGAGAACAAGGGTATGATTGGCCGTACCGTCCGCCAGCTCGAAAAGGAATTGGAGGCGCATAAGTAAACGCGGCCGAGCGCCGGGGCTGTAGCTCTATACGACGCAAATGGCGGTTGCGTTCCGCGACGGACGCAGCCGCCGTTTTGTTTTGGCGAGGAGGACATGGAGGAACGCGCTCGGTAGTGACGTCAACATCAGGGGTGAAGCTATGAGGTTCCGCTCGGTATGTGAACCCATCGTATCTCTGGGCCACTCCGTGACCGGCCGGCTGCTCGTCTCTGCTTTCGCATTGGCACCAGGTGCCATCGTTGCGGCTGGTGCAGAAGGTCCTGTGGAAGGCCCGCGCACGGCCCTCAAGGTGTGCGCCGACCCTCACGACCTGCCGAGCTCCGACGAGGGGCTCCAGGGCTATGAGAACAAGATCGCACAGATGTTCGCCGACGATCTCAAGCTCCCCATCGAGTACACCTGGTTTCCGCAGCGCATGGGTTTCATCCGCAACACCTTGCGCAGCACCGAAACCGCGGGTGGCGGCTTCAAGTGTGATATCGTCATGAGCGTCCCGGCCAACTTCGAGCTGGCAGCGACTACCAAGCCCTATTACCGCTCTTCCTGGGTGATGGTGTACGTGAAGGGTCGGGGTCTGGATGATATCCGATCGGCACAAGACCTCGCCGGTCTCCCGGCGGAACGCCGTAAAGGGCTGCGCATCGGGCTCTTCGATCGCAGCCCGGCCGCGCTGTGGGTGGCAAATCACGGCCTCATGGAACAGGCCGTCCCCTACCCGATCATGTCCGGCGACGCGCGCGCCTATCCGGGAGAGATCATCGAGAAGGACCTCGTCGCCGACACGATCAATGTGACCTTCGTCTGGGGACCGATCGCGGGTTACTACGCAAAACGGATTAAGGGGCACCAGGCCAAGGGTCACGAATTAGTCGTGATCCCGATGCCGTCCGAACCCGGGATCCGGTTCGATTTCGCCATCTCCATGGCGGTGCGCCACGGCGAGAAGGCCTGGAAGGACCAGGTCCAGGGGCTCATCAACAAGCACCGTGCCGACATCCGCGCGATCCTGCTCGACTATGGCGTGCCGCTGCTAGAGGACTGAGAGTTTGTGAAAAAACCGTCGCGAGCGAAGGGAGGTCGCGTTCCGCCGGAGCGCAGGAACCGGAGTGTATACTGAAATACATGAGGATTCCGAGCACCGCCGGAACGCGAGATCCCGAGCGCAGTAGGTTTTTTCACAAACTCGGCGGCCGGATGCCGGCGCCGAGCTGGTGGCTGCCTCGCGCCGCCTCTAGTCGGGTCGTTCTGCCCGCGCTGCTGGGCCTGGCCGCCTTCGCTGGGATCACGGCCACGCACGCGGGGGCGCCGGGTGCGGCCACCCCGGACGATGGCCAACGGCATTTCTCCAAGGCCGAGACCCTGCTGTGGCAGACCGACCACCTGGCGAATATCCGCCGCCCGAGCAGGCTCCGCTATCGCTATACCAAGACCGGGACGGCGGAGGAGCAGCACACCGACGTCATCGATCTCGAGGTGCTGCGCGTCCACCCCGACGGTCGGAAGGGCGTCCAGGTCCACTATTTCACCGGGAAGCAGGAGAAACCCGTCCCCGAGCAGGACCCGGTCACCGGCAACCCGGTCCTCGCGGTGTACCTGCAGGCCGATGTCTACGCGATGAACCGCCGCACCGAAGGGGGTTGGCGCTACTTCCACCGGGCGATCAAGACTGCGCTCGCGGCGACCAATACGGTAGAGCCTGTCGGCCTCGATTTTCATGGCCGGAAGGTCCCGGCGAGCCGGGTGACCATCACCCCCTATGCCGGCGATGCCAAGCGCCTACCGCTCAAGGCCTATGCTCACACGACCTATGCCTTCACCTTCGCCGATGCGGTCCCGGCACAGCTCTATGAGATCCGATCGTTCGTGCCCCAGCCCGATGGAGCGCCCCTCATCGAGGAGATCCTGACCTTCGTCGAGTCCAAGGATCGGTAAAGGGACCTCCGACCGCGGCCCCAGAGACGATACCAGCGGTCCAACCTCGGCGCGCCGCAACGTACGCGGCGCCGCGACCACCGTTTCGAGACCGGCCGAGCCATACCGCAGGGCACCCCACCAGGGCCACCGGAATCCCGGCTAGCCCCGTCGGCGCCACCTGCCACAAAGCCGCTATCGCGCCCTACGCTGGCACCCCCGCGTCCGGCCGCCGTGACGGCCCACCGCCTCCGACACGACCGGTGGGTGGCCCCGGCCGTCCCGATCTGTCACCATAGGCCCGTCCCGACGCCCGGGGTCGAGCCCCCGGCGCGGCCCCTATCTCCTTGGTCCCGACGGGGTAGCTTTCCGCTTCCGAACAGAATGTTATACTGGATACTCAATAAGGAGCTTCAATATCTTTGGCCCAAGCCGTCCGCAAGCGCGCCTCGCCGCCCATCGCCCTCAACGGGCACATCGTCCGGCACCTCAAGGAGGCGGGCTTGCTGGCCGTGTGCGCCGTCGCCTGTTTCGTCTTCGTCGCATTCCTGACCTATCACCCCGCGGACCCGGCCTGGACTCATACCGGTACCGGCCGCGCCATCTTCAATAAGGCCGGCGTGGCGGGCGCGTGGCTCGCCGACATCGCGCTGCACCTCTTCGGTTACGTGGCCTATCTCTTCCCCGTCGCTTTGGCCTTCTCGGCCTGGCTCCTGTTCAAGGGCCTGCAGAGCGAGGACGGCCCGGATTATCTATATGGCGTGACCCGCCTGGTCGGCTTCCTCCTCACCATCATTCTGGGCAGCGGTCTCGTGTGGGCACATCTCGACTGGGGCGACGCGCTACCCTACCGCGGCGCCGGGATCGTAGGGGGTCTGATCGGGCGGGAGGTGGGAGCGGCCTTCGGCCACCTCGGCGGTACCATGCTCATGCTCGCCATGTTCTTGACCGGGGTGACCTTGTTCACCGGCCTGTCGTGGTTCCGGGTCATGGATATCACCGGCCGCTGGGTGCTCTGGGGGATCGATGTCGTAGGTGACGCGCTCGCGTCCATCACCGACCGACTGCACGGCCGGCGCGTGCGCCGCGAGCGCGCCCAGGTGTTCGAGGTCGAGACGAGCAGGATCGCGGAGCGCCCCAAGCCCAGAATCGAGGCCCCGCCGTTGCGCGCGGAGCGCCCCGTATCGTTCGGGCGCGAACAGCAGGTCTCCTTGTTCGATCCCCCCGATGCCGTGCAACCGCCCTTGTCGCTGCTCGATCTGCCCCCGCCGCCGCGCGCCGGTTTTTCGACCACGACGCTCGAGGCCATGTCCCGGCAGGTCGAGCTCAAGCTCCAGGACTTCGGCATCGAGGTCGCCGTTGTGGCCGTCCACCCGGGCCCGGTCATCACTCGCTTCGAGCTGCAGCCGGCGCCCGGGGTCAAGGCCAGCCGCATCACCAGCCTCAACAGGGACCTGGCGCGCTCGCTGTCCACGATCAGCGTGCGGGTGGTCGAGGTGATCCCCGGCAAGTCCGTCATCGGGCTCGAGATCCCCAACCACCATCACGAGCTGGTAGCGCTCCGGGACATCCTGGGCGCACCGGAATACGAAGGCAATCCCTCCCCGCTGACCCTGGCGCTCGGCAAGGACATCGGCGGCAAACCGGTGGCCGTGGACCTCGCCAGGATGCCGCATCTCCTGGTGGCGGGGACCACCGGCGCCGGCAAGTCCGTGGCCTTGAACGCCATGATCCTGAGCATGCTCTACAAGGCCACGCTCAGGGACGTGCGGCTCATCATGATCGACCCCAAGATGCTGGAGCTGTCGGTCTACGACGGGATCCCCTCGCTCCTGGCGCCGGTCGTCACCGACATGAAGGAGGCCGCCAATGCGCTGCGTTGGTGTGTCGCGGAGATGGAGCGTCGGTACAAGCTCATGGCCGCGCTTGGGGTCCGGAACCTGGCCGGCTTCAACCGCAAGATCAGGGATGCCGAGACGGCAGGCGAGCCCCTCCTGGACCCGTTCGGGAGTCCCGGGCCCGTGGCCGAAGCGGGTTGGGCGGGCGAGGTCGAGGTCGCCCTGCTGAGCACCTTGCCCTACATCGTGGTCATCGTGGACGAGCTCGCCGACATGATGATGACGGTGGGCAAGAAGGTCGAGGAGCTGATCGCGCGCCTGGCCCAGAAGGCGCGCGCCTCGGGCATTCATCTGATCCTGGCGACGCAACGGCCGTCGGTGGATGTCATCACGGGTCTCATCAAGGCCAACATCCCGAGCCGCATCGCCTTTCAGGTGTCCTCGCGCGTGGACTCGCGCACCATTCTCGACCAGATGGGCGCCGAGAACCTATTGGGCCACGGCGACATGCTATATCTCCCGCCCGGTACCGGGATGCCGGTGCGGGTACACGGCGCCTTCGTGTCCGATCAAGAGGTCCACAAGGTCGTGGCCTACCTCAAGAGCCGGGGTGCCCCCGAGTACGTCGAGGCCATCGTGTCCGGCGAAGACGAAACCGGCGCCGAGGACCCGGTGGCCGAACTAGAATCGGGCGGCGAGGCGGATGTCTTGTATGACGAGGCGGTGCAGTTCGTCACCGAGACCCGGCGGGCCTCGGTGTCCGGGGTCCAGCGGCGGCTCAAGATCGGCTATAACCGGGCGGCGCGCATGGTCGAGGAGATGGAGCGCCAGGGCGTGGTCGGCTCGCTCCAGTCGAACGGCTTCCGGGAGGTCCTGGTGCGGCCGCCCCCGGCGGATTGAGGGGGGCCCATGCGTATTCGCTGCTGGGCCGCGAAAAGATGGATAGGATGGGTCGTGTGTGCGGCGCTCGTCCTGGGCGCCGGATCGGCACGCGCCGCCGCTGGGGCGACGACGCCGCTCGATGAATTCTTGAAGGGCTTCGTGAGCCTCAAGGCGCGTTTCGAGCAAGTCTTGCTGGACGAGCAGGGGGTGGAGCGGGAGCGCTCGCAGGGCACGTTTTACCTCTCCCGCCCCGGCCGATTCCGCTGGGATTACGAAAGCCCGTATCAACAGTCCATCGTGGCCGATGGTCAGCGCGTCTACGTCTATGACCAGGACCTGGAGCAGGTCACGGTGAAACCCCTCCAGAAGGCCCTTGGAAGCACGCCGGCGTTATTGTTGGATGGGGAAGTGAACATCGAGGAGCGCTTCGTCGTCTCCCGCGGCGCGCCGGCCGAGGGACTGGTGTGGCTAGAGCTCGGGCCCAGGGACGCGCGTGCGGCGCGCGAGTCCGGCGGTTATGCCCAGATCCGGCTCGGCTTCGCCGGCCCGCGCCTGAAGCGCATGGATCTCCGCGACAACCTGAACCAGACCACCCGCATCGAGTTCAAAAACGCAGAGCGCAACCCGAGCCTGGACCCGTCCTTGTTCACCTTCACCCCACCGGAGGGCGTGGACGTGCTCGACGCCGAGCAGGATCTCTAAGCCCTCGACCTGCTGCCTCAACCGGGCGCGCGGCTGCGAACGGCGTCGGTCATCTTCTGCAACTCGCCGCTCTGATACAGGTCCAGCACGATGTCGCAGCCGCCGACCAATTCCCCATTGATGAAGACCTGGGGGAAGGTCGGCCAGTTGGAATAGCGCGGCAGGTTCTGCCGCACCTCCGGCTCGGCCAGGATATCCACATGCGCGAAATCCACGTGACAGCCCCTGAGGGCCTCGGTGGCGCGCATGGAAAACCCGCACTGGGGGAAGTCCGGCGTCCCCTTCATAAAGATGACGACGGGGTTGCCCTCGATCGTCTGTTTGATCCGTTCCATTGTATCCATAGCTAACCTCTCGCTCGATGGTGATTCGACTAGCCCAGTGTAATCTTTTCGGGGATCGGAACAAACACCGGGACACAAGGGGCCGCCCCAACCCCCGCCGCCGGCGGTCTCGAGTGCCAAGCGATCCCCGGGCGCTGCCGTGAGGTGTACCTTGCCCGGCAGCGGTATGCCGTTCAGGAGCGTGACGGCCCGCTGCCCGTCCCCGCCTCCGGCCAGTCCCCAGGGGGCATGGCGGCGGCGCTCGCCAAGCACGGTCACGGAGGTCGGCGTGAGGAACTGGAGCTCACGCACCAGCCCACGTCCTCCCGCATGCCGCCCGAGGCCACCGGACGCTTCGCGTAGCGCATAGCGGGTGACGCGCAGCGGATAGCTGGTCTCCAGGACCTCGATGGGCGTGTTGCGGGTGTTGGTCATGTGGGTCTGCACGCCGTCGAGACCCGGGCCGTGCGCATGCGCCCCCATGCCGCCACCGATGGTCTCGTAGTAGTCCCAAGTATCCGCGCCCATGGCGCCCGCGCCCATTGCAACGTTGTTCATGCTCCCGTGGCTGGCCGCCGGGATGGCCTCGGGGAGGGCCTGGGCCAGCGCCCCGAGGACCACGTCCACGATCCGGGTGCTGGTCTCGACATTGCCGGCCGCGACCGCCGCGGGCCGGCGGGCGTTCAGCAGGCAGCCCTCCGGCGCCGACAAGGTGATGGGCCGAAAGGCCCCGGCGCAGGCCGGGGTCTCGCGCGGCATGAGGCAGTAGAACACGTAGTAGACGGCCGCCGCCGCGACCGACAAGGGACAGTTGAGGTTGCCCGGGACCTGGGACGCCGTGCCGGCGAAGTCGGTGTGCACCCGCTCCCCCGAGACCGTCAGGGCCAACCGGATGGGAATGTCCTCTTGCCCCTGCCCGTCGTCGTCGAGCCAATCGGTGAAGTGATAGCATCCGGCCGGGATGCGTGCCAGGGCGGTCCTGGCCATGCCCTCCCCGTAATCGTTCAAGTTGGCCAGCGACGCCCGATAGCGCTCCGGACCGAGGCCCGCCACCAGGGCCCCCAACCGTTCGAGGCCACAGCGGTTGGCGCCGATCTGGGCGGCGAGATCGCCGCGCGCGGTAGTCCGATTGCGCGTCATGTGGATCAGCCACTCCACGACGTCATTGAGCAGGCGTCCTTCCGCCATCAGCCGCTGCGGGGCGATGACAAGCCCCTCGTCCTCGAGCCGGGTCGCGATCGGCATGCCGCCTGGGGTCGCACAGCCGATGTCCGCATGATGGGCGCGATTGACCACGAAACCGCAGTGCTCGGTCCCATAGAAGAGCGGCGCGATGAGGGTGACGTCCGGGAGGTGCGTCCCCCCCAGGTAGGGATCGTTCAAGATCACCATGTCCCCCGGCGCCGGCCGGAGACCCTCGACGATCCCCGACATCGCGAAGGCCATGCTGCCGAGATGCACCGGGATGTGCGCCGCCTGGGCCGACAGCCGGCCCTTCGTGTCAAACACCGCGCAGGAGAAATCCAGGCGATCACGGATGTTGGGGGAGAAGGCCGTGCGCCTCAACGCCGTGCCCATCTCCTCGCAGATCGCCTGGAGCCGACTGGCGAACAGGCTAAGCTCGATCGGTTCCATCACGGCGGGTGCTCCGCGGCACGGAAATAATAGCGGAGTGGTTCATGTGAGCACGGTTTCCGATCGCGGAAGAGGATGACCGTCCGCCGCTGGGTTTGGCCCAGTAGACGCGATCCCCATGCGCTATGCTACCCGCAGACACACTCTCCTGCGACAACGTGGAGCGTGCCGGGAGCGAAGTGAACAGTCGGGGCGTTTTTTTTTTGTAACGTAAGGTGACAAACCCCGTCGGGCCCACACTAAGTTACCAACGGCACTCGCATACCACTCTGCCATGCGCTATAAAAACACCGTGACGAAAGACAGCGTTCTCGTCGTTGACGATGATCGCGAGATCCGGACGCTCTTGTGCGATTATCTGGAGCAGAACGGTTATCGTGCCAATGCGGTGCCCAACGGAAAAGCGATGTGGGCAGCCCTTGCATCGAGCCACGTGGACATGGTCGTGCTCGACCTCATGTTGCCCGGAGAGGATGGGCTCGCGCTCTGTCGCGAGATCCGAGCACGGATGGACACGCCGGTGATCATGTTGACCGCGCGTGGCGAGGAGATAGACCGCATCATCGGTCTGGAAATGGGCGCCGACGATTACTTGCCCAAGCCCTTCAATCCGCGTGAGCTCTTGGCGCGCATGAAGAGTGTACTGCGTCGGTCCCGAAGCCTGCCCCGCAACCTACAGCCGGAAGACGCACGATTGTTCCGGTTCGCCGGTTGGACCTTGGATCCCGCCCTGCGCCGGTTGACCTCCTCCGACGGCGTCGTCGTTCCGCTAGGCGGCGCCGAATACCGATTGCTGCGGATACTGCTCGATCACTCCAACCGGGTCTTGAGTCGCGACCAGATCATGGAGCTGGCGAAGGGGCGAGAAACCGATCCCTTCGACCGCAGCATAGACGCCCAGGTGAGCCGGCTGCGCCAGCGTCTCCGCGACGACCCGCGGGAGCCTGCCCTCATCCAGACCGTGCGCGGGGAGGGATACGTGCTCTCCGCTAGAGTAGAAGTAGTGAGATAGTGCTTCCCAAGTCTCTGTTCGGCAGGATGATCCTGATCCAGGTGCTGGGCCTCGTGGTGGCGGGCGGGGTCGGCGCGGCGATCCATTCCTGGGAGGTGGACAGGATCTTTGCACAAACCGACGCGGCCCAGGCCGCCCAGCGGATCGCCGACATCGTGAGTCTGCTCGACACGCTGGAGCCCGCCGAGCGCGGGAAAGTCGTCGCCATCCTCAACACCCGCCGGTGGTTTGCTTCGCTCGATCCGGCGGCAGCACAGCGCACCGGGGCCGGCGGACAACGACATTCCGGGCTGGCGAGATTCGAAGACTGGGTGCGCCGAGCGCTCGGCAGTCGCGCCCTCAAGGTCGTCCTCGCCGATCAAGGTGCGACCGGCGCATCGTACCTCGTACAGGCGCGCTTGACGGACGGTCATTGGGTGACGCTCGGCTATCGTCGTAGTTGGACCAGCTCCGCCAATCGCCTGTTCTGGACCTGGCCGATACTGGCGGCCGTGATCGTTATCGCGGCGTGGGTGGCGGTGCGCTGGGTGACGCGCCCGCTGTCTATCCTTGCGCAAGCCGCTGAAGATCTGGGACGCGACATCAACCGCCCGCCTTTGAAGGAGAACGGGCCTTCGGAGGTGCGACACGTGGCCTCGGCCTTCAACCACATGCAATCGCAGCTTGTGCGCCTGCTGCAGGACCGCGTGCGGATCTTCTCGGCGATGTCTCACGATCTCAAGACCCCGGTCACCCGCCTGCGGCTGCGCGCCGAGATGCTGGAAGACGCGGGGCTGAAGGCCAAATTCGCGGCCGACCTGGACCTGATGGAAACCATGGTCAACGCGACCCTGGATTTCGCTCGCGGCATGAGCGACCGAGAGGTTTTTCAACCGGTGGACATCATGGCACTCATTGAAAGCATCCAAGCGGATGCGGAAGAGATGGGGCAATCCGTGGCGGTCGGAGGCCACGCAGTGGAGCCTTACAGCGGCAAACCCGTGGCCTTGAAGCGCTGCATCGGCAACTTGGTGGACAACGCGGTCAAGTACGGCCAGCGCGCCGAGGTGCTGGTGAACGACGACGGCAGGCGGCTTCAGATCCGCGTCCTCGATGCCGGACCGGGGATCCCGAAAGCCGAGCTCGAGCGGGTGTTCGAGCCCTTCTATCGCCTCGATTCATCGCGCAGCCGGGAAAGCGGAGGAACCGGCCTAGGCCTCGCCATCGCCCGCAACATCGCCCATCTGCACGGAGGAGGGCTCGCCTTGAACAACGCCCACGGCGGCGGGCTAGAAGCGCTCCTCACCCTCCCGCGTGGTTTGAGCCCCGCTGGACTTGCGCACCGGTAAGGATCAATGCCGAGCCGGGCCATAAGCCGCTTCTGGCGGTCGCGATTGCTCTCGCTCCTCAGGTTTGCCGTGCCGTATGTCCTGTTGGGGGCCATGGGGCCGGCAATGGCGGGAAGTTTCTTTGCCCACCTGGCCGATCCGTTCGACACCGAGACCGAGACCGCATCGGGACCAGAGGTCCCCTGGCGGGCCACAGAGCCGCTTCCGAAGGTACCTGAGCCGAGGCTCGGCAGTGCCGCGGGGATCTCAGGCCCTCTCTCCCTGGCCCAGATCACCGACCTCGCCCTCATGAATAACCCGCAGACCCGAGAGGCGTGGGCCGTGGCACGCGCTCAAGCCGCGGAGCTCGGGATCGCGCGCGCGCTGTACTGGCCGCAACTCAACGGGCTTGCCAACCTCACACGCAGCAGGCCGCTCTCCAGTGCCGGCGCGTCCGTTCCCGAGCAGACACGCTACGGCCCTTCGCTAAGCCTGGCCTATGTCCTCTTCGACTTCGGCGCCCGCGAAGGAGAGGTGGAGGCCGCTCGCTACCGGTTGCTGAGTTCCAATCTCCAACAGAATCGCGTGTTGCAGGATGTGGTGCTCTTGGTGGAGCAGACCTACTACCAGGTGCTGGGCCTGGAGCGGCTCGTGTCGGCCAACCAGGGGGCATTGAAGAGCGCCAACGCCAGCCTGAGTGCGGCAAATATTCGCCGCCAAGCGGGTTTGGCCACCATCGGTGATGTCTACCGTGCCGAGACGGCGGTGGGCCAAGCGCGCCTGACCGTGCAGCGCACCGAAGGGGAGCTTTCCAAGGCACGGGGCCAGCTCGCAGTAGCGCTCGGGTTGCCGGTCCGCACGCGAGTGAGCCTGTTGCCCTGGCCCGTTCAACCGCCGGTTGAAAAAGTCGCCGAATCGCTGGATCTCATCCTCGATCAGGCCAAATCGATGAGGCCCGATCTGGTGGCGGCCGAGGCCGAGGTGCGCGCCGCTCGCGCCGGGGTGCAGACAGCAAAGGCGGCAGGACTACCGACCTTAGAGCTCGCCGTCAATGGCGGCCGCACCGGGTTTTTCGAAGAGGAGCGGATAGCCTCGAACAACTACAGCATCGCCGTCAACCTGAGGATCCCGCTCTTCACCGGTTTTCGCGATACCTATAGCGTGCGCCTCGCGGAGGCTCAAACGGAGCAAGCCGAAGCGGCGCGGGATCGACTGCATCGCCAGAGCTCGCTGGAGGTCTGGCAGGCCTACTACGATCTGAACACCGCCATGACCGGAATCGATACCAGCTCCGGCGTATTGAGAAGCGCCACCCAGTCGAGCGAGGTGGCACTGGCGCGCTATCGGTCGGGGGTCGGGAGCCTGCTGGATCTGCTCACCGCCCAGTCGGACGAGGCCACCGCGCAAGTTCAATGGATACAATCCCAGTTCGACTGGTACACCGCCCTCGCGCGTCTGACGCACGCGCGCGGCGCCTTGCTACCGTCGTCATGAAGAGAATATTGCTGATAGGGGTGCTGCTCGTCGTCGTTATCGGGCTTTATCTCCGGCTGGGTAACGATAGGACGGTCGGCGCCGTCGCCGATAAGGCCGAGGGCGAGGAAGAAATCGCGGTCAAGACAGTCGCCGCGAAGGTGCAGCCGATGCCGGTCGTCGCCGAGGCGGTAGGGACCGTCGAGCCGGAGCACAGGGTGGAGGTGCGCCCCGAGATGAACGGGGTGCTCGAGGAGGTATCGTTTCGCGAAGGCGAGGATGTAAGAAAAGGCCAACGGTTGTTTCGTATCGATGACCGAGCCGCGCGCGCTACCCTCGATCAGGCACAGGCCGCTCTGGCCCGCGACGAGGCGCAGTTGCTGGAAGCACGGGCGCAACGGGAACGTCTCAAACCGCTCGCGGAACGGGAATACATCACACGCCAGGAGTACGAGCAAGCGCTCGCCTCTATGGAGGCCCTCGCTGCCACCGTGAAGGCCGATCGCGCCCAGGTGGAGATGGCCCGGGTCCAACTTGGCTACAGCGAGATCCGCGCCCCGATCGCCGGCCGAACGGGTAGCCTCGCGGTCAAGGAAGGGAACCTGGTCAATACCGCCGGGGCGACGCCGCTGGTGGTGATCATGGGTATCGATCCGGTGCAGGTCGCCTTCAATATCCCACAGCGCTATCTCGAAGAGGTCCGGCGCCAGGCCGGATCGGGTGACATGCGCGTTGCGGTCTACCGTGAACAGGGCCGTGTCCAAGTGGCCGAAGGCAAGGTCGTCTTCATCGATAACACGGTGAACCCCCAAACCGGTACCGTGCTCTTGAAGGCACGGGTCCCCAACCGGGACCAGGCATTGTGGCCGGGAGAGTTCATCCTTGCGCAACTGATCCTGAAAATCGAGCCCGACGCCGTGGTCGTGCCTGCCAGCGCGGTCCGGCCGGGCCAGAAGGGCCCCTATGTCTATGTCGTGGACGATGCAAAGGCGAGGCTGCGACCGGTCCAGGTCTTGCGGCAGGTCGAAGACCTGTCCGTCATCGGGGAGGGATTGAAAGGCGGCGAACTGGTGATCACCGAGCTTCCCCTTAACCTCACCCCCGGCAAAGCGGTCAAACCGACCGGGGAGCCACATTCATGAACCTGTCCAGGATCTTCATCGAACGTCCGGTAGCGACGGCAGTATTGACCGCAGGCTTATGCTTGTTTGGCTTATTCGCATTCGACACGCTGCCGGTCAATGAGTTGCCCAGCGTCGATTTCCCCACCCTTCAGGTCTCCGCAAGCCTCCCGGGAGCGGACCCTGAAACCATGGCGCGCGTGGTAGCAACGCCTCTGGAGCGGGAGTTTTCCACGATCTCCGGAATCGATTCCATGAGCTCGGTGAGCGGCTCGGCCTCGACGCGTATCGCTTTGCAATTCCGGCTCGAG
>JALZID010000157.1 GCA_030860485.1 Pseudomonadota bacterium
GCTCGGTGATCACCAGTTCGCCGCCTTTCAATCCCTCCCCGATGACGGACAGGTCTTCGACCTGCCGCAAGACCTGGACCGGTCGCAGCCTCGCCTTTGCATCGTCCACGACATAGACATAAGGGCCCTTCTGTCCCGGCCGGACCGCGTTTGCAGGCACGACCACGGCGTCGGCTCGATGCGGGAGTGCTCCGCGATGTCCTCTTGTAACGCACTGCCCGTCAAATTGGCGATAAACGCAAGTAGAACAAGGGGTTGCGCGGCGAAGACCTCTTGTAACGCACGACCCGCCGAAGCGGTCCTTTCCTTTTGTGTTTCAGTGACTTGAGCAAGGGAGTCTTCTTGTAACGCAGAAGACGGCTTGGGGCACGAGCGATGCCAGTACCTCAGATGGGCCGCGCGCCACGGCGTGCTACCAATCACAAACTTCGTTGCAGCCTGTAGTCCGCAGACCATCGGCCTGCGCCTACGATAAACAGGAACAGAGCACCACAGAGCATGGCAAAGTCTGTGCGCCATTCATGCTCAAAGGCCGCCAAGCCGTATTGAGAAAGCTCTCGGACGTGAAATATCCACCAGTCATGGCCCAGTAACACGGGAATTTTTGTGCTGACGATAGCCACGATCATGATGACGATGAGCGGTATCGCGGCCGCGCGTGTTAAGAACCCCAACAGAATCAGCAGCCCGCAAACGAGTTCGAAGCCGCCGACCAGCGGACCGAACAATTCAGGTTGCGGTATGCCAATGTCCGCGAATCGTCCAGCCCCTAACCACTCGGGATAAAGCAACTTCATCAAACCCTCGGGGAGAAACACGCCGCCCACCGACAAGCGAACCAGCACAGTAGCGGCCGGTGCTTTGGTGGCCACGGTGTTTCTCAAAAGCGTAAGTTTCATGCTTGCCTCCTCATTCGAGATAGAACCTCTGAAGGTTCTACCCCGACGGCACCGGTTTGTGGCGACCACCCTACGGGTGATGCTCGTGGCAGACAACGTTCAGTTTCCGTTTGCATTCGATTAGCTCGCGACGTCAGGTGTGACATTCAGTTGAAGTACCGATACGGGACATATCCAAGAAAAAGCCCCTTGATCATTGAGGAGGCTCTTGGATGACGCCTTACCTCCGAATAGGCGGTGATTGTTAACTTCTCCACGCCTTCCCGTTTTGCCGTTCGTAATCCTGAAAGGCTAGTTCGCCAAGCACCTCAACCGAAGTCTCAAACATGGCCTTGAATTGAACTGAGGCTCCTCGACCTTGTCGATGTCGGAACGTAGGTGAGTGATGGTGTCCTGCAGTCGTTGCTGCGTATCGGTCGCATTACGAGTTCGTTTTAAGGCGGCGCCACGCAAATCCGTGCCACACGAGGCCGACCGCAATAATTCCCAGGCCGATGAACCAGATGCGTGTTTCCACGAACCAGGCAAGTCCTAGACAACCGATTAAGCCGGCTACGGTGGCAACGCGCGGCACGAATCGGTCAGCGTCAGGCACGCGCAGCGCCGCAAGATTCGTGATTGCGTAATACAGCAGTACCGTAAAGGCGCTGAAGGACCAGGCCGACTTGATGTTACCGAGCAGCACGATCACAGCGATGACAAAGCCAACCACCAGGACGGCAGCAGGAGCGGACGTGGATGCGGCGTTGAGCTTTGAAAACAGCGTCGGCATGTCCTGTCGGCGTGCCATAGCGAGTATCACGCGCGACAGACCCAGAATCAGGTTCAACAGGACGCCGGCCAGGGCAATCAACGCGCCAACCGCGACGATGTTGGCAACGACCGGATTGCCAAGCTGTTCGGCAGCCCAGCTGAGGGGGAGCCCCTGCTGGGCAGCAGCCCCGAGTTCCGAGGCGCCTGTCGCACCGACGGCAGCCGCGGCAACGCCGACATAGAGAAGAAAACTGACCAGCACCGTCCAGATGATGGCGCGCGGAATGGTCTGGCGCGGCGCGACGACTTCCTCGCCCAACGTGGCTACGCGGCCGTAGCCGGTAAATGCCACGAACATGAGCGCCGCAGCGTGCAGCAAGGCCACAGTCCCTTCGGCGTCCGTCGGGATGACGTCAGCGACGAAGCGTGTCCGGTTATCCCAGGCATTGGGTATCGCAATGGCCATAAAGACCAGCAGCGCGCCGATACTGATCACCACAATGCCGGCGTTCACGCGGCTCGTGCTTCGAAGTCCCGCGAGCACGATCACTGTCATCGCCACGACCAGCGCCAGTGCGATAGGCGTCTGCCACGCGGTTTCAATCCCGCCGAGCGACCGCAGGTAACCGGCAAAACCCAAAGCCGCCGTCGCTGCGGATGCGCCTTTTGCGATCAGGAACAGCCAGCCTGCGGTAAAACCCAGCCAGTGATTCAGGTAGTGATACCCGTATTCGTACGTGCCGCCGCTGAGGGGATGCGTCGCCGCGAGTTGCGCGCTGGAAAGCCCGTTACAGCCCGCCACGAAGCCCGCCAGGGCGAGCGCGGGCACGATGGCGGCGCCGGCAACGCCCGCGGCCAGCCCGATACTGACATAAATGCCGGTACCAACAATGGCGCCGAGGCCGAGCAACACGGCGCCGGGCGTACCGAGCGTGCGTAGCAAACGGCCGTTCGACGATTCCTCACTCATCTGCGGCCCCCGAGCGCTGAACGAAACTTGACGGTGCCGTCTCCCGGAACAACCGTTGGTTATTCATGAAAGCGACGCCTTCTGGCGCATGACACGCCATGGACGCTGAGCGCGCAGCTGGGGTGGATCGATCCCGTCGGGAAGCCGGCGCATGGCGCTCGCGATCGCGCCCTGCACGTCCTGGGCGGCCGAGTCGATATCGCGCTCGAGCCGGAATTGCAAAGCGATACGCGTCGAGGCCGAGCCGCTCACCGAGCTCATGGAATCGATTCCGGAGATCGTGGAAAACTCCCGCTCCAGAGGCGTTGCTACCACGCGCGCCATGGTTTCA
>JALZID010000158.1 GCA_030860485.1 Pseudomonadota bacterium
CTCGCCCACAAGCTCCACAGGCTCACCAACAAAATTACAGAAAGAATGATGCACTAACCCAATCCACACTCCGAGTGTTCAACTAACGCTGGAACTTGGGTGTTCAATTAACGCTGGTACTTCACCCATAAGCCATGATTGTTGGCTATGCCGCTCATCGCCGTCCTCGGCCGTACTCAGTGCGCCTACGAATCAGGCCGAGGACTTTTTCAGCGGTTCTTAACTCGTGTGCCCTGTTCGCACGGCGTCCACCCCTTGTCAATCTTCAACGCCCGCCGACGACAGTCCCGCTTTTCGGCCGAGACGGTAGAATCAGAAGTAGCGTTCGCTTACCAGAATCACGTCGCCTGGCTGGACGACCGTGGTGTTTTCTCCGCGCGCCTCAACGGTTTTTCCCTCAACTGTACGTGTAATTGTGTAGTAATCAGTTTCGGCGCGATAGGTGAAACCGCCAGCTATCGCCACGGCGGTGAGCACTGTCATTCCTTCTACGTATGGAAACTGCCCCGGCTGGCGAACCTCCCCCAGGATGAAGAATGGTCGGAACTGCGCCACCTGCACCGAGATGCTAGGGTCGACGAGCAGATTGCCCGATTCTAGCCCCTGCGCGATCTCTTTCTCGAGATCCGTCACGGTGCGGCCACGCGCCTGCACCTGATTGATGAGCGGCATCGAGATGAAGCCGCTGCCATCGACAGTGTACTCGCCGGACATATCCTCTTGGCCGAACACCACGACGCGCAGCCGATCGCCGCTATCCAGACGATACGGCCCCGCCTCGGGAAGCGGCACCGCCGCGCGCATGGGCGAACACGATCCACAGGTAGCAACGATCAGAGCGACGCGCACAATAAGGATCATGGACGTGATGAATTTTTGCATTGGTCACTTAGTCTCCTCGATGAGTCGCGCTTGGCGGCCCTCTAATGCCTTTGAACCACACTCACGGTAAATGCAACAACGAAGACACGGCGCATATGGACTCTTGCGGAACTGCAACTGCTTAACAGATTATCCTACTTTGCCCTTCCATTGTTCCTGCTTCTTTCGTATTTCGTATGTCGCTGGGATGCAGGTCTCAAACTGATCGCTGACGGCGATGGCTCGATAGGGGTGCGACGTTGTCACAGATCTACACCCGTTTTCGTATGCCTACTAGCACCTATAGGTAACCACTGTACTTGCTCGCGAAGTCTTTCTCTATGCCTAGTTTCGAGGGGGCTATGTCAGATCAGCACGTGGCGCGATCTCGGCTCCTGAGAAGAACGGTAACAGAGCTCAGCGCATTTCAAGGCGTCCTTTCCGCTAGATCCGGAAGAGCGCACCAAGGAAGATCGTGTTACTCGTGAAATCCGCTCCCTCAGCATTGGAGCCGAGGCTAAGATAATAGTAATTCAGATCCAGCTGGATGTATCGATTCATCAGGTAATTCGCACCGAATCCGGCTCGGACGTAGGTGTCAGAACGGTCTATGTCCTGAAAATCCTGGTCGCTGACCGAAACCGCTGCTTGAAGCAACAGGTTGCGCAACAGCTCATGATCGACCGTCACTTGGCCCGCTGTCTCAAAAATCGCGGCCGACCCGCCCACAACAGTCTCTATGACTTCTCCTCGAGTGATCGAAGCGGAAACCGTTGTCAGGCCTGTCGGGTTCCAAGTGAGTGACGCGCGACCGGCGACATCCCCGATGGTGTCAAAACTGGGATCGTCGTAGTCCTGCGATCGATAACCGATTGCCACGTCGCCCAACAGAACCGCCGTCACATCAAAATCGGTTCCGACTTCTATCAAGTACCCTTCCGAGTCTCGATCGAACTGGTTTAAGGCGCCGGCGCAGCATAGGTTATCGTATCGCCGATAATCTACTTCTCCTCTGGCAAATGCCGTGTATCCCGGCATAAACTCATAGCCCATCTTGAGGTTACCGGCGTATATCGCGCGGTCGCGAACATCGTTAATTATAATTGTACCATCTTCTCTGCTTACATTATCATAACCAAGCCGGTCCACCTCTCCACCCGATTCCAGTAGAAAACGGCCGAGCCATTGCTGATAGGTCAGAAATACCGAGCCGACATCGAAAATCGTGGGTTCAACGGCCGGCGAGCCGCCTCGTCTTCGGACATCATCCGGCGAGCCACGCCCCTCGTGCAATCGGTCATAGCTAACGCCGGCCCGAAGGTTAGCCCTTTGTGTAATATCCAGCCGGCCCCTGGTGCCAACAGAGAAATCCTCAAAATCCTCTCCCGTCTGATCGGCGTAACGCGCGATTGCGGCCTGGGCGTACAGGTCAAATGCGTGCTTAGTCCAATCGGACGTCACGTCGACACGCGGGGTTACCAAAGTGATGAAATCATCTTCTTCGTCGCTGTCGGTAGCAAAGATATTATCGTTGTAAAATTCCTGCAACCCCAAGCGCGGATAAATGAAAAGACCGCCAGCGCGCACACCTAGCCGGTCGAGTTCCGGGCGCGGTCGGTTCGTGACCGTCTCGCCGCGCTCGGGTCGAGGACGAAAGGCCGCCTGTTGGTCCCGCGCGAGCTGTTGCGTTGCCGTTTGTGCCAGTGACAGTTTGTAATACCCTACTAAAACGAGGGTGATGATAACCAAAGAGAAGTTGCTTGCGCGCTGTTTGTCCGACATGTCTTCAGAGCCTGGAAAAGGATTAGGATGTTTGCGCCCGCCTATACTATCAGCGCCCATAGCCCCGCAGCGCCCATAGCCCCGTCGCTCCTTAGTGCCATTGGTGAACCGCCGGTTATTCCCCATTAGGATCCTCCCGCACCCGACGACAACGCTCAGCCGCGCGCGGAGCCAGCTCAGGCGTCGACGCGATTAAACGAACGTGTAGTGGGCTAAATAGAAGCATAGAAAAGTCAACGAGGTTTGTCAAGAAGGATGGTGGTTTACCCTGGTGACGAAGTGGCTAGGTGGTGTGCCCAGGAAAGATGGACGCGCTCCACTCCGGCGGTCCTGATGGGCGGCGGGGTGGAGCGGGGACCTTGGGAGTTTGCCCACGAGCTGGTGCGATGCGGGCATCGAGCGCTCGTCATCGCGGCGCCGGGCCGCTTGGCGCAGGCAATCGTCGAGGCCGGCGCAGAACATATTCCCTGGGCGGTGGCGGAGAAGTCCGCGCGCGTTCTGCGCTACCTCGCCCCCCTCCGGCGCTGGGGCGAGGCCCGTTTCGCGGCCCTTTCTCTGGAGCTCAAACCGGTCTTTCCCACCATCTTCCTGCTGGGCGGCGAAGCGGAGCGCGATGTCGCGACCGCCATCGCGACACATCATCCCGATGAAGGGTGCCTGGCAGTCATCGG
>JALZID010000159.1 GCA_030860485.1 Pseudomonadota bacterium
GACGCACCTGCTCGATGTCGATGAGCTGACCGACGTCGGCTTCCTTGAGACCCAACCTGATCCCCTCGGCCTTCCAGTCCTGTAGATCGCTCAAGTACGTCTTGAGCAACTGCGCCGCCAACTCGCCTTGCGGCCGGTGCGTTGCCTGGGCAAACTCGGCCAGACGGTCAGCGGTATCGCGATCCAGTTATACGTCCATAGCGCCCCCTTAGCTGCTCAGATGACCGACCATGCGGAGAGTCAAGGAACTTGACCGGCCTCATTCGATGAAGTGTATTGATATGGATGTAACTGAGCAAGGAAACAGCCTAGCCCCCGGTCGCCGGTTTTAAGATCAAGACACCGTTCTCGGGCTTACCTGCCAGGGCAGCGCCCGCCCTTCCAACCAATCGCGGTACTGGTCGCGATAGTGCGGTGACAAGGGGTGCCCGGATTGCCGCCCGGGAGGTGCAGGATGGCGTTTGCCTCGGGCCGGGGCTGACCACCATGCGCTCGCTGGCGCCATGCTGGAACCTGGCTCTCGTAGACCACGCGTACGCACTGGGGGCGCGCGGCAGGAACTCGCGCGGCATATCGAGGAGATCCCAAGCAGGGTAGAATATCGACTCGCAACCGACGCTCGTCAACCGGCTTGGCCGACAAGAGGTGCCGAGGACAAAGAGAACCCCGTAGGGTGCCGGGGTCTTCCTGGGCTTGGTTGGCCAGAGGCCTCAAACACCGATAGAGTCTTGTTCATGTCATATCCTCCCGATGGAAGTTGTCCGATTCACCGCACACTCAAGTTGAGCTTTCCTCTACGGCGCTCGCCTGGGGGGGGTTGCCATACAGTTGTGGCATTGAACTGATGCCTTGCGGCTCATGGCTATCCCAGCCACCCCCGAAAGCACGATACAACGTGACCATCGCAACCGTGACCGCCGTTTCCGCTTTGGCCTGTTCATCTTCAGCGGAAAGCTTGGCTCGCTGTGCATCGAGCACGGACAGGAAATCGGTGACGCCACGCCGGTAGAACGCATCGGCAAGCCGGTAGGCGCGCCGGGCGGCATCAACGGCTTGACGCAGGTCCTCGCGGCGCTGACGCGCGCTCGTGTAGGCGACATAGGCGTTCTCGACCTCCTCCAAAGAGGTGAGAAATGCCTGCTCATAGCTCGCCGCCACTTGGGCGAGCCGGGCGTCGGAAGCGGTGATGTTCGCGCGGATGCGCCCGGCGTTGAAGATGGGTGCTGTCAAGCCTGCACCGAGCGCGTAGATCCCCTCGGCCAGGCTCGGCAGCCCGCCCAGGCTCAACGCGCCGATTCCACCGGAGAGAGAGATGAAAAACTTGGGAAAGAGATCGGCGCGCGCGGCATCGAGGCTCGCCGCCGCGGCGGTGACCTCGGCTTGCGCACGCCGCAAGTCCGGCCTCTGCTGGAGGAGATCCGAGGGTAGAAGGCCGGGGAGGTTGGGCAGCGCGGGAGGCAGGGGCGCCGCCTTGCCTAACTGGGTTTCAAGCGTGTGCGGGGGCTCTCCTAAGAGCACGCCGAGGCGATGGATAAGCAGTGCGGTCAGGTGATTGAGCACAGGGAGGGCGCTTTCGGTCGCGCGCAGCAGGGTTTGCTGGCGCGCGATGTCGAGCTCGGTGGTAAGGCCAGCGCGAAAGAAGGCCTCGAGCAGGCGCAAGCGCTCCCGTTGAACCGCGATGTGCTCGCGCAGGATCGCCGTCTGCCTCTGCCCACCACGGAGCTCGAGATAATTGGTCGCGACCTGTGCGAGCAGCCCCACCTGCACAGCACGCCGGCCTTCCTCGGCGCCAAGGGCTTGCGCCGCCGCCGCCTGAGCCTCAAGGCGGTTCCCGCCAAAGACATCGATCTCCCATGCCAAGCTGAGCTCGCCGCTCACGGCATCCGCGCGCGGGACCACAAGGTCGACGCCTTGCGGGCCGGGGATCGGAATGGCGCGCTCGATACGCTTTTGACGGCCGCCGTTAACGTTGGCATCAATCGTCGGAAACAGCACGGACTGGGCCACGGTAACCAAAGCCCTGGCCTCCCGCACCCGGGCCGCCGCGATCTCCAAGTCGTGGTTAGCCCCGAGCGCTCGGAGGATCAGCTCATCGAGGAGTGGATCTTGAAACTTCTTCCACCAATGAGCCACGTATGCCCGATCCGACATGGTGTCACCCACGGGGGAGTTTTGCCACTGGGCGGGCGTTGGCACCTCGACTTTGTGGCTGATGGGGGTGAGGGCGCACCCACTGAGCAGCGTTGAGATCAGCGCTGCCACCTTCATGAAGTACCTTGCGTTCATGACACACCTCCGGTATCACTTACTGGATTGCTCAGGGCGAATTCGTGGCTCGAGCGCCACGCGTCGGTAGCCTGCAACGAGACGATATGTTCTGGGTTCTCCGCCGGCATGGTTCGTCGCACCCGGAACCACGCGGCGTAGAGCGCCGGTAAGAAGAAGATCGTGAGCACCGTTGCGACCGTCAGCCCACCCATGATGGCGATGGCCTGGGGGCCGAAGAAGTCGCTCCGCGAGAGCGGCAGCATGGCGAGGATCGCCGCCGCGGCCGTCAGCATGATCGGGCGGAAGCGCCGTACGGTCGATTCAACGATAGCGGTCCAGGTGTCACGGCCCGCCTGCTCGTCTTGCTCGATCTGATCGACGAGGATCACGGAGTTGCGCATGATCATGCCGGCGAGCGCGATAATGCCGAGCAGCGCCACAAAACCAAAGGGGGCGTGGAACAGGAGCAGCGCAAAGGCGGCCCCGATGATCCCCAAGGGTGCCGTGATGAAGACGAGGAAGGTGCGGGAGAGATTCTGGAGCTGGATCATGAGCAAGACAAGCGTGGCGATGACCACCGCCGGGATCCAGAGGAGGATCGACCTCTGCGCGATTGAGCTCTCCTCCTGAGCACCACCGACCTCGAGGTAATACCCGGGCGGCAGTGCTGCTTCGATCGGCTGGAGCTGGGGGAGGATCTCGGCTGTGACCTCCGGTGCTTGGGCACCGTCGACGATATCGGCGCGCACCGAGACCGCCGGGAAGCGGTTGCGCCGCCACACGACACCTTCCTCGAAGGTGGTCTCGATCTTCGCGAGCTGGGACAGCGGCACTGCGGTGCCATTCGCCGTCGGCACGGCGACGTCGGGGAGTGCGTGGGTGGCGAGGCGCTCAGCGTCTTCGGCCCGCCACACGATGTCGATGAGCTTATCGCCCTCGCGATACTGTCCGACGGCGAGCCCGGTGTGGTGGGCTTGGAGGGCCTGCGCGAGGCTTTCGCTCGTCACCCCAAGCGCGCGGGCCTTCTCCTGGTCGAGGACGAGGCGCAGGGATGGGATCCGGTCGTGCCAGTCGTCGTTGACGTCCACGGTGTGGGGGTTGGTGCGCATGACGGCAGCGACCTGATCGGCGATGCTACGAACCGCCGTAGGATCACGGCCGAGTACCCGGAACTCGACGGGATATTCGATCGGTGGGCCGACATTCAAGCGCATGGCACGACCGCGGACCTCGGGAAATTCGGTCGCGAAGACCTCGCGGATCCGCTTCATCACCCGCTCCCGCGCGACGTTGTCCCGGGTCATGACCACGAACTCGGCGAGGTTGGTATTGGCGAGTTGCTGGGTGATGAGCAGAAAGAAGCGCGGGCTGCCGCCACCGACGTAGGCGGCGTAGTGCACGACGTCCTGATCCTGAGCTAGGAACGCTTCGAACCGTTTCGCCGCCGCTTCCGCCTGGGTAAACGAGCTCCCCTCCGGCAGCCACATATCGACTATCACCTCGGCCCGGTTAGAGAGCGGGAAGAATTGCTGTGGCACGTGAGTCAACGCCACCACGCCGATCGCAAACAGCCCTGCTGTCCCGGCGATGACCGCCTTACGATGGGCCACGCACCAGTCCACCCAACGCCGCAGCCGGTTGTAAAACGGGGTATCGAAGAGATCGCGGTGTACGCCTTCGCGTTTCTGAACCTTGAGCATGAGATACCCCAAGAACGGCGTGAAGATCACCGCGCCGATCCACGAGAGCAGGAGTGAGATCCCGACCACCTGGAAGATGGAAACCGTGTACTCCCCGGCCTGCGACTTCGCGAGCCCCACCGGCAGGAACCCCGCGATGGTGACGAGCGTGCCCGTGAGCATCGGGAAGGCAGTCGCCGAGTAGGCGTACGTCGCGGCGCGGAAGCGATCCCAGCCCTCCTCGAGCTTGCGCGCCATCATCTCGATCGCGATCATGGCGTCGTCGACGAGGAGCCCGAGGGCCAGGATAAGCGCGCCAAGCGAGATGCGGTGCAGATCGATGCCAAAGAACAGCATCGACAGAAAAGTGCCTGCGAGAACCAGCGGCACCGTCAGTGCGACGATGGAGCCTGTGCGAAAGCCCAGGCTCAAGAAGCTCACCAGCAGCACCGCCGCAAGCGCCTCGAAGAAGGTGCGCATGAACTCCGCTATGGCCGTTTTCACGACGCGCGGCTGATTAGCGACCTGCTCGACCTCAATGCCGAGCGGGAGCTCGCGCTCGATCCGGTGCATGGCCGCTTCGAGCGCTTGGCCGAGCTTGAGCACATCGCCCCGCTTGTTCATGGTCACGCCGAGGCCGATGACTTCCTTGCCGTTGAAGCGCATCTTAAAGTCCGGCGGGTCCACGTAGCCGCGCCACACGGTGCCAATGTCACCGACTCGGAAGGTGCGTCCTGCGATTCGCAGCGCGAGGTTCTTGACGCTCTCGATGGAATCGAACTTCCCGGTGATGCGGATCGGGAGGTTGCGCAGCGGCGCCGTGATCGCCCCAGCGGAGGTCATGGCATTCTGGGCCTGCAGCGCCTGCGCCACCGCCTGAGGATGCAATCCTAGCTCGGCGAGCTTCTTGTCGGAGAACTCGACGTAGATCCGCTCCTCCTGCACGCCGATCAAATCGACCTTCTCGACATTCTCGATCCGCAGGAGCTGTTGTCGGACCCAATCGGCGGCATCCTTAATCTCGGCAGCGCTGAAACCTTCGCCCGAGAATGCATAGAGGGTGCTGTACGTGTCCCCGAACTCGTCATTGAAGAAGGGCCCGACGACACCGGGCGGCAAGGTGTGCCGGATGTCGTTGACCTTCTTGCGCACGAGGTACCAGAGGGACGAGGTCTCCTTGGGCGGGATGTCCTGGCGAGCGGTGATAAAGATCAATGACTCACCCGGTTTCGCGTAACTGCGGAGGTAGTCGAGATAGGGCAGCTCTTGGATCTTCTTCTCCAAACGGTCGGTCACCTGCTCCTCGACCTCGTGCGCGGTGGCGCCGGGGTAGAGGGTCTTCACCACCATGACACGGAAGGTGAAGTCCGGATCCTCCCGCTGCCCGAGGCGGAAGTATGCGAAGACCCCGCCCAGCATCAAGAGCCCGATCAGGAAACCGGTAAACGCGCGGTGATTAAGCGCCCAGTCGGTCAGGTTGAAGCCTTTCATCGAAGGTCTCCTGCGATCAGTGTCGATCCTTTGCCGGTGCTCTCGTGGGGATTGCCACCCTGCATGGCCAATCCCGCCGCGTCCTCGACAAGCTGTATGGCCTGTCCCTCGATCAACCGGCTAACGCCTGCCGTGACGATGAGCTGCCCTCGGGTGAGACCAGCGATCACGATGCGCTCATCTGCGATGGGCACGCCGAGCTCCACGGGTATGGATCGGACGGTCTGCCCGGTCTCCTCGACCACCCAGACACGGGACTCGGCGGGCTGGCGCTGGGGTGAAAATACCGCGGCGAGCGGGATGGCCAGCTCATCGGTCTTGGGCGTCGTCATATAGACCGTCGCCGTCATACCGAGTTGGGCGAGATCCTTCCCTTCGAGTAGGGTCACCTTGACGCGATAGGTGCGGCTCGCCGGATCGGCACTCGGGGCGATCTCGCGCGTGCGACCCTTGAAGCGCCGTCCTCCATCCGCCCAAAGTTCTACCGTGACATCGCCCGCCGGCTCCACCCCGGCGACGCGTTGCTCCGGGATGTCGATCGCCACCTCTTTCTCGCCGAGATCCGCGAGCGTCACGATGACTTGCCCTGCGCCCACCACTTGACCGGTCTCGACGTCCCGCGCGGTGATGATCCCGTTGCGATCGGCTAAGAGGCGAGTGTAGGCGGTCTGGTTCTGCGCCTGGTGCAGTTGCGAGTCGAGTGCGCTGACTTTATCGCGTGCGGCCTTGTAGAGGGTTTCGCGCCGGTCGTACTCGGCGGGGCTGATGAACTTTTGATCCAAAAGCTCCTGATAGCGCTCGACGTCGTCCTTCGCAAAATCACGCTCGGCGCGGGCCGCCGCGAGTTGAGCCGCGAGACCTTGAGCCGCGAGCTGATAATCGCTTGGGTCTAGCTCGGCGATGAGCTGCCCCTTTTTCACTCGGTCCCCGACGTCGACATACCGCGCTACCATCTTCCCCGAGACCCTGAAAGACAGTCGGGTTTCATAACGCGCCTTGACCTCACCAGCGTAACTGGTAGAACCTGCCCCGGCGTGCTCCCCTACCCGAAAGGTCCGGACGGGACGTGCCACGGTTTCAGTAACTGGCGGATCGGCACAACCGGTCAGCAGTGTCAGGAGCAAGAGGCCCGGGACGATCCCCGGCACATGCGGGGTCGTCCGGAACGATCTATTCAAACGTAAAGGCTGCGTCTTCATGCTTCAGATCTCCTCGATATAAGTGTATACACATGTATAGCCAAGAATGTCCTGGGTTGTTTTGCTACCTACGGGAGTCCCGCCGCGGCAGCATAGATACCGTTTCGGCGGTCCACCACCCTCACGGCTAGCACAGCGGTTCGACGTGGGATGGTCCTCACCGGTGCTGAGCAGAGTGGGTGGTCGTTTTGTCTGCCTAAAACGAGCTCTCGACCCGCTGCGACGAA
>JALZID010000160.1 GCA_030860485.1 Pseudomonadota bacterium
GGGTAACCCTGGGCGCTCCACTCCCCCCTGATGTAGGCAGCGGCGGCGTCCAGCGCTTGAGGATGATAGACGTTGCGCTCGCCGATCTCGCCCGCGAGCCTATGGACATGGGTGCGAAGCCGATGCGGCGCGCTATGCAGCGGGTCCACTGGGCGCGGATGGCCGACTGTTAAGGAACCTCTGCAAAAGTCCACGATCTGATCGATAGGCGCACCGAATACAGCCGAGGACGACGATGAGAAGCAGATGACACTGGGCACGGGCTTTGAGAAGTACAGCAAGACCACGCGGCGGGAGAAGTTTCTCACCGAGATGGATCGCATCGTGCCGTGGTGTGAGCTGTGCGCATTGATTGAGCCGGTGTACCCGAAGGCCGGGGACGGTCGTCCGCCGAAGGAGCTTGAAATGATGCTGCGTGTGTACTTTCTGCAGCAGTGGTTCAATCTCTCGGACCCGGGCGCGGAGGAAGCGCTGTACGACTCGTCCTCGATGCGCCGGTTTGCGGGCATCGACCTCGGAGAGATGCCCGTGCCGGATGAGTCCACGGTGCTCCGCTTCCGGCATTTGCTGGAAGCCCATGGGTTGGGCGAGAAGCTGTTTCAGCAGGTGCATGCGTACTTGGAGCGCCAGGGCATCAAGATCGGCATCGGCACAATCGTCGATGCCACGATTATCAGCGCCCCACCCTCGACCAAGAACAAGGACAAGAGCCGCGATCCGGACATGCACCAGACCAAGAAAGGCAATCAGTGGTATTTCGGGATGAAAGCCCACATCGGCGTGGACAGTCAAACCAAGGTCATCCACGCGGTGGCTGCCACAGCGGCCAATGTGCATGACTCGGTGTGCTTGCCGGACCTCTTGCACGGGGAAGAGACCCTCGTATGGGGCGACTCCGCGTATCAGCGGCAGGGCGAAGTTATCCGAAGACATGCCCCCAAGGCGAAAGACTTCACCAACCGCCGCTACCGTTACAAGGATACGGTGGATGAGGAAGAACGGGCGAAGAACAGAACCAAGTCCAGCGTGCGCGCCAAGGTTGAGCATCCCTTCCTCATCATTAAGCGCATCTTTGGTTTCGCGAAGACCCGCTACAAGGGGTTGACGAAGAACGCACACCGCCTGTTCGTCACCTGTGCGCTGACCAATCTGTACTTGATGCGCCGGCGGTTTTGGCGACTGTCGGGGGCGTAGTGTGTCTGCAGTATGGCAAACGGGGCGAAAATGGCCCCCTAAACGATGAAAAACGGGCCTCACGGCCGCGTTTCCGTCTGAAATTGATTCGTATGCATGCTGCGCAACCATTTTTGCTTACTTGTTCAGAGCTTCCTTATCTGGGATCTCAGGAAGCTTGCAAGGCTTCGAGGTAATCGTCATCGCGGAACAAGACTGGCGCGAGGGCTTGCCGCATATGGCACTCGACATAATAGGGGAGCATGCAGAGAAAGACGTGGGCACGGACCCGCTCGGCCAAGTAATGGTAGATGGGGCGGACCTTGAGGTCCACGGTCTTGTAGCTGCGAAACGCTCCTCGGTGTCGATCTCTGCCTTTTGCACGTTCGTGCAGACGACGTAGAGGCCATCGAGGGCGGCCTCCTCGGCGATGTTCACTTCATCACGCGCATAAGAGAAGCCCGCGGGTGCGGTCAACTTCGTGTTTCGAGTGGATCGACCAGATCGTTTCAGCGGTCAGCCGGCGAATGTGGAGTGGGTGTTCGTGGACCGTGGACGGAGCCACCGAGCTCTTGCGCTCCGGCAAGCGCGAGTTGACCGCCGTGCTGAGCGGGCGCGCCGGCATACATGCGCTCTTCCTCGCGGGGAGCCCTGACGACGCTCTTCGTGCGCGGGACCACAGCGGGCTTTGGTCCCGTCACCATCGATGACATGCCCTTGTACAGCCCCGGTGCTGGGTTCTTACACCGCTCGCCGCTCGTCGAGGCCCTGGAGCGGGTCGCGGTCGTCTTCGTCTCTGCGCCGGGTCGTGGGCGGACCCTTTCCCCTCGCTCCGGCACACCGGCCTGGTGCGGCTTTTCACCACGCGAAAGCCCGGGCCGAACGCAGAGTGGAAGACGGGAGGGCGGGAGCTAATGCGACTTAGTGATTCGTAAGATCGGGCAACAAGCCACTCGCGGGCGGGCCCGCCGTGCAGGTCGCTCGTGGCGTGGCGGCCGACGCGTTTTCAAGCCACCTGCACTGCCGTCACCAGCCCGTCGGTGACCCAACGCCGCAAAAAACCCGCGGCACGGGCCGCGACCTCGTCCTCGGCCATCCATTGACAGAGATCCTCGCAGAGGATGCCGAAGGTGGCCCCCTCACGGGCTCGGTCGAGGGTCATGGCCTCGGCCGGCTCCAGCGAACGGTAATAGGTCATGAGCTCCTGCCGCCACACCAGCCAGGGGAGGACGACCTCTGAGCGCTCGGGCGCCGGCGAGGGCTCTGCGGACTCGACGGCCTGCCGGATCCGGGTCACGTTCCAGGCGAGCTCGATGCGCCGCACCGAGGGATGGAGGGTAAACCCCATGTGCGGCCAGCTCGCGGGGGGGACCGATGCCAGCGCCTCGGGGGTCACGAGCGTGGCACGGGGGGCATCGAAGGCCTCGCCCAGCAGCCACTCGAAGCTCGCCAGTTCGAAGAGCCAGGGGCTTGCCGAATATTCCCCCTGGGATAAATGGCTGGGTAGGTGTCGGCCGAAATAGCGCAGGGAGAAATGTGCCGAGGGGTGGGCATCGATGTAGCCCTCGGCGAGGCGTTGAAATGCCCCTTCCCCTATCAAGGCCCGCACCGCCCGGAAGTCCTCTTCGAGCGCCTCCAGGAGGCGCAGGCGGTACCCCTTGGCATAGATATCGAGACGCGTCCGCGCATCGACCCGGGAGGTGGAGAGCACCCGCGACTCAGCGTCCGGATCGCCGCGCAAGACGTAGGACTGGATCGCCTGCTGGACCTCCCGTAGAGGTGCCGGATCCCTGCTCAGGCCCATGCCCGGTTGCCCGATCGATCCAGGGCCTCAGGGCGTGCATCCGAAACCGTCTCCTCGGCGGCGATGCGCTCGGCGTGCCCGAGCTCCGTCAACAACTCGGCGAGCGGTGGGATGTGATCATCGCGTTCGATCATGGTCGTGACCGTCCCGAAACGCCTCACCGCCTCACGATAGAGGTCCCACACCGGATCGCAGATGGGCTCGTCGTGGGTGTCGATGCGGTAGTCGCCGAGGTCGCGATGCCCGGCAAGGTGGAACTGTTGCACGCGCTCGACCGGGACGGTTGCAAGGTAAATGCGTGGGTCGAGCTCATGGTTCTCCGCGCTCACATAGATGTTGTTGATGTCGAGCAGGATAAGGCAGTCGGCCTCCTCGGCCACGGCGCAGAGAAACTCCCACTCGCTCATCTGCGAGGCGTAATAGCTCAAATAACTTGACACGTTCTCGAGGAGGATGCGCCGGCCGAGAAACTCCTGCACCGCCCGGACACGCCCGGCGACGTGTCGTACCGCCTCTTCGGTGTAGGGCAGGGGCATGAGGTCGTGGAGGTTGACCGCGCCCACCCCGGTCCAGCACAGGTGATCCGATATCCAGATGGGTTCGATGCGTACGGCGAGCGCCTTGAGCGCCTTGAGATATCCCCAATCGAGCGGATCGGTCCCGCCGATGGACAGCGACACCCCGTGCATGGCCATGGGGTAGTGTACGCGGATGCGGTCGAGGTAATCGAGGGGTTTGCCGCCGCCCAAAAGACCGCGATCCAATAGGTAGTTTTCGGTGATGACCTCGAACCACGCGATCTGTGGCCGGTCGGCGAGCACCGCCTCGTAGTGTTCCTTACGGAGGCCGAGGCCGAAGCCCAGGTGCGGGGTCAACAAAGCGGAGGTCTCGGTCATGACGGGAAAGGCTCGGCGGGGCACGTCGCGCCCCGCCGAGCGCCTCTCCGACCGTGCCTTACTCGACGACCTTACCGCCCTTGGCCTCGCAGTCGGCCTTCGTCATCGCCATCCATCCCTGACCGGCGCACTTGTTCTCGCCTTTACAGGAATTGGTTGCGGTCTTGCACTCGGACTTGCCCTTACAGGCATTGACCCCACCGCAGTGGACCTTGGCCTCGGCCCCGGCGGCCGGGGTCTCTTGGGCCAGGCTCGCACCGCTCGCAAACAATGCCGCCGCCGCCGTCGCCAACATCAAACCCTTGGTATTAATCATTTTGGAGTCTCCTCGTAGATGGAACCGGCCCGGGGTTCGACCTCCTGTCCCCCATGGCCCATGGTGGTCAACCGGGGCACGGGTGCCCCCGTTGCGCCGGTGCTCGGCCCTGAGCCCGGTGATTCTGTCCCCGCCTTGGCGCCCCGACCGTCCCCCCGAGCGGTCGTTGGAGGAAGCCGCCAAACTTTGCTATCCGACCCTACCTGCCACGGGAAGTTCAACGCGCCGCACCGGTGCCGCTTTGCTCGACTCCCATCGATTTGCTTATATCCTATAGCCGTCGCGACCCGGGAGCGAGCCGCCCTGCGGGTGTCGGCTCGCGCTCGGCGTTCCCGCTATGACCAACACGAGAGAGAACATCCCGCATGGAAATCACGATGGCCTTGCAACTCTGCGCAATGCTGGTCCTCATCCTGGTGGCGGCGGAGGTCTTCACCAATGCCCTCGAGCACCTCGGTGAGCGGCTGCGGATCTCGGAGGGGGTGACCGGGTCACTGTTCGCCGCCGTCGGGACCGCCATGCCGGAGAGCATGGTGCCGTTGCTCGCCCTGTTCGCGGGGACCGAGTCCGCGCAAATCAATCAAGAGATCGGCGTGGGCGCGATCCTCGGTGCGCCTCTCATGCTCTCGACGCTGTCGCTCGGTCTCATGAGCCTCTCCGTCATCCGCCAGCGGGGTCTTGCGGGCGAGCTGACCCCAGAGCGCACTGGGATATCGCGCGACCTGAACTTTTTTCTCCTGGCCTTTGTGATCGCGGCCAGCGTCCTGTTTCTCCCCAGGGAGCCTCACTATTTCATGACCCTGCGTGCGTTCCTCGGGAGCACCCTGGTACTCCTTTATTTCTTTTACGTGATGCTGACCCTGGAGGTGTCGGCCCAGCTCGTCAGGGACGGACATGGGACGCAGGCCCACACCGAGATGCTCCTGTGCCGCCTCGGGCTGCCCGACCACATGGCGGTGATCGTGCTCCAGATCCTGTTCGGGCTCGCGCTCCTGATCGCCGGGGCGGAGGGCTTCATCCACGGCATCGAGGCGGTCTCCAAGGCGCTCGGTGTCTCGGCCCTGTTGTTGTCGCTCCTGATCGTCCCGATCGCGACCGAGCTGCCCGAGAAGGTCAACAGCATCCTCTGGATCCGCCGCCGCAAAGATACCCTGGCCTTTGGCAACATCACCGGCGCCATGGTGTTCCAGGGCACCATCCTTCCCGCCATCGGGATCCTGCTGACGCCGTGGGACCTCCGCGTTGAGGTCTTGGTGGGCATCGCGATCACCCTATTGGCGGCGCTGTGGCTGCGGATCCTGCTCCTCGCCGGTTACTTCCGCATCTGGGACCTTATGGTGAACGGAGCGCTATACGTTGCCTACCTGATCCTCATGCTCGGGCTTTGAGCGCTTATTATTGGATTAGCGCCAGAAGCTCGGGGTCAGGACCACGAGCACGGTGAAGAGCTCGAGCCGCCCGAGCAGCATGGCGGCGCTGCACACCCAGGTCTGCAAGTCCGTCAACACCGCATAGGTGGTCGCCGGCCCGACCTGGCTCAGGCCGGGTCCGGTGTTGTTGATGCAGGCAACGATGGCGGTGAAGGCACTCACGGCATCGAGGCCCAGGGCGGTCAGGGCCAAGGTCATCACGACGATCAAGGCCACGTACACCAACGCGAAGGCCAGCACCGCGAACACCACGTTGTTGGGCACCGGATGCCTCGTGAGCTTGATGGGCGAGATGGCATTCGGGTGTACCGTCCGGACCATCTCGTGGAACACCTGCTTGTAGAGGACTATGGCCCGGATCATCTTGATGCCCCCGCCGGTCGAACCGGAGCAGCTCACGAAGCTCGACAGGAACAGCATCCACAGCGGTGCGAACACCGGCCAGGCGTTGTAGTCGATGCTGGCGTAGCCCGTCGTGGTCGCGAGCGAGACCGTGTTGAACGAGGCATAGCGCAGGGCCGTGGCGTATCCATCATAGGCTCCCTGAGCCCACAGATAGGTCCCGATACCAAAGATGCTCGCCACGGTGATGAACACGAACCAACCCGCCTCCGGATCGTCGCGGTAGGGCTCGGCATTCCAGTTGCGGAACACCGTGAAATGGGTCGCGAAGTTCATCCCGGCGATGAGCATGAACACGATCGCGACCGCCTCGATCGCGGGCGAGTCGAAATACCCGTAGCTCTGATCGTGGCTGGAGAAGCCCCCGAGCCCCATGGTGCTGAAGGCGTGGATCAGGGCGTCCAGCCAACTCATCCCGGCCAGGTGATAAGACATGAGGCAGGCGAACGAGATCCCCGTGTAGATCATCCACAGACCACGTGCGGTCTCGGTGATGCGCGGTGTCAAGCGCGCTTCTTTCATGGGTCCCGGCGTCTCGGCCTTGAACATCTGGCGCCCGCCGACACCGAGGAGCGGGAGGATCGCCACCGCCAGCACGATGATCCCCATGCCCCCGAGCCACACCAGCTGCGCCCGCCAGACGTTGATCGAGGGCGGCAGACTGTCGAGGCCGGTAAGCACGGTAGCGCCGGTCGTGGTCAACCCGGACATGCACTCGAAATAGGCATCGGTGAAGCTGAGCCCCGGCAGGTAGCGGAGCAGCGGCAGGGCCGCGAACACCGGGAGCACGGTCCACACCAGGACCACCAGCAGGAACCCGTCGCGGACCTGGAGATCGGCCCGATAACGGCGCGTGCATAGCCAAAGGAGCAACCCGCACGCGATGGTCCCGCCCAGGGCCTCTACGAATACGGCGCCCGCCGCATCGTTGCCATGGATCCACGCCACCAGGATGGGGAGCACCATGCCGAGCCCGAAAAGCGCGATGACGAGCCCGAGCACATGTGCGACCCTCAAGAGTCGCTTCATCGAGAGCCTGCTAGATGTAGTTGGGCCAGATATAGTCGGGCTAGAAGTAGTGGATGGGCCAGACGTAGTCGATGGGCTAGATATAGTTGATGGCGACTTCGAAGAGCTTCTCGACCTTGGGCACCAGGGTCTTGTGTACGGCGAAGACGATCACGTGGTCGTCGGGTTCGATGACCATGTCGTGGTGGGCGATGAGGACCTTGGGCTCGCCCCCATCCGCTAGGGCGTTCAGCCCGCGCACCACCGCCCCAATCGTGACGCCCTTGGGCAGCGGGATCTCGTCGATGCACCGCCCGACCACGCGCGAGGAGTCGTAATCGCCGTGCGCGACGATCTCCAGGGCCTCGGCGGCGCCGCGCCGCAGGCTGTGTACCGCGACCACGTCCCCGCGCCGCACGCGGGCGAGGAGCGTGCCGATGGTGGTCTGGGCCGGGGAGATGGCGATATCGATCTGCCCGCTCTGCAGCAGGTCGACGTAACTGCCGCGGTTGATGAGGGCAATGACCCGGCGCGCACCCAGGCGCTTGGCCAGGAGCGAGGACATGATGTTGTCTTCGTCGTCGTTGGTGATGGCGCAGAAGAGATCCATGTCGGCGATCCCCTCGGACACCAGGAGCTCTTCATCGGTGGCGTCCCCACAGAGGACCAGTGTGTGGTCGAGCTCGTCCGCCAGGCTCTGTGCGCAGCGCTTGTCCACCTCGATGAGCTTCACCTGATAGTGCTGCTCCAGGGCCTTGGCAAGCCGCCGCCCGATGTTACCGCCACCGGCGATCATGATGCGCTTGGTGGGCTTGTCCATACGCCGGAGCTCGCCGATGACCGCGCGCAGATGCGCCTTGGCGGCGATGAAGAACACCTCGTCCTGGGCCTGGATCACGGTGTTGCCTTCGGGGATGAGCGGCCGATCGGCGCGGAAGATCGCCGCCACGCGGGTATCGATCTGGGGCATGTGGGTCCTGAGGTCCTTCAGCTCGTGCCCGACCAGCGGCCCACCGTCAACGGCCCGGATGGCGGCCAGCTGTACCTGGCCCGCGGCGAAATCGAGGACCTGCAAGGCCTCGGGGTAGGTGACGAGCTTGGCGATGTATTCGGTGATGATCTGTTCGGGGCAGATGGGTACATCGACCGCGAAGTTGTCCACGCTGAAGACCTGGGGCCGATCGAGAAAATCGGCGGCGCGGATGCGGGCGATCCGGGTGGGGGTATGGAACAGCGTGGCGGCGAGCTTGCAGGCCACGAGATTGACCTCGTCCCGCCTGGTCATCGCCAGGAGCAACTCGGCGTCCATGGCCCCGGCGCGTTCCAGCACCGAGGGGTGCGAGGCATCACCACACACGGTGCCGAGGTCGTAACGGTCTTCCAGGAATTTCAAGCGCGCGTCGTCGGTATCGACGACGGTGATGTCGGTGCGCTCCGAAATCAGGCTCTCGGCGATCGCCGATCCGACCCGTCCCCCCCCCAGGATCAGAACTCTCATCCCTCCTCCCCTTTCGCGACCCGGACCCCCGCTGGGGCTCCGCGGCGGCGCGAACTGTAGCATAGGCGCTGGCGCCGCACGATTCCCTGTCGGTCGGGCCGATGGGAAACTCGGCGCCTGACCGCCCGCTCAGGCGCGTCACCCCCACCCTGACCCTTGCCCCGATACGCAGGGGAGGTCGCGATCGCCAGACCGAGCCCCCATGGGGCCTCCTTCTTGGCCAGAGAGAGCAAGGAGGGCGGGGGTCTTTCGCAACGACGAGGAATGGGAGCGGCGCAGCCGCTCGCGCCAAAGGCCAAAGGCCAGCGCATCGGCCGGCTCCGCCGAGCAACGGACGCTGCTCCTGCTGGACGGCGTCGAACCGCTCCAGCCCCCGCCCGGCGGTTTCCTCGAAGGCCGGCTCCAGGACCCGGCCATCGAGGCCTTGCTAGTCACGCTCGCCCAGTCGCGCAGGTGCGTTACGGCAAGCGCTTTATGCGTGGTTACCACCGCGAGCCCATCACCGATCTGTGCGGTTTCCAGACGAGCACCGCGCTCGAGTGGGAGCTCGAACACCTCGTCCCCGAGTCGGGCGCCGCCGTGCTCTGGAATGCCGGCGCGAAGCGCGCCGGCGCCGCGGGGACCAAGCCGACGACCAAGAGCTAAGAGACGCCAGCGAGGAGACGCCAGCGAGGAGATGGACGGCCACGCCCTTACCCTGCAACTCCTCGGGAGCTTCCTCTGCCGCGCCCGTCGCGGCGACATCCGCAAGCGGTCGCTCGTGCGCTTCGATAAGGCCGACGCCGCCGTGCAGGGCGGCCACGCTTTCCGCGTCATGGGCGCCTACGAGAATTGGCTTGCGCAGGGCCGCGAGGAAGGCATGCGCCAACTGGCTGTGCTGCGGCTCCTGGGTCTCTTCGACCGGCCGGCGGACCCCGATTGCCTCGCCGCGCGGTCATCGACGGCGGCAACTCCAACTACAAGGACACGCTGCGCCGCGCGAAAATGCTCGCTTCGATGCAGATCCACTATGTCGACTGCGGCACCAGCGGGGGCGTGTGGGGGCTCGCCTAGGCCTACAGCACGATGATCGGCGGCGACGCACCAGTGGTCGAGCGTCTGCGGCCGATCTTCGAGACGCTGGCACCCGCGCGAGACCACGGCTGGGGGCGCGTCGGGCCGAGCGGCTCCGGCCACTTCACCAAATGATTCACAACGGCATCGAATACGGCCTGATGCAGGCCTACGCCGAAGGCTTCTCCATCCTGTACCACAAGCGCGAGTTCGGGCTGGACCTGCACCAGGTCGCCGAAATCTCGCGCGACGGTAGCGTGGTGCGTTCCTGGCTGCTGGACCTCACGGCGGCGGCGTTGGAAAAGAATCCGGCGATGACCGGGATCGCTCCTTACGTCGAGGGATCGCTCCTTACGTCGAGGATTCCGGCGAAGGGCGCTGGACCGTGGCCGAGGCGATCGACCTCGAGGTTTCCGCGCCGGTCATCACGCTGTCGCCGATCGAGGCGCCTGCGCTCGCGCGACGTGGATTCGTACTCCGACAAGCTGCTCGCGGCCATGCGCAACCAGTTCGGCGGGCACGCGATCAAGAAGGAATGAGCGCCACGGACACGCAGGACAATGCCGGCCCCGGCAGCGTGCGCTGGATTGGCGGCGCCGACGCCGCGGCGCTGCGGCAGATCGCGTACCGGCACATCCTCGACGCCGCCGCGCGCGCGATCGAACGGCGCGGCCGGTTCCTGATCCTGCTCGCCGGCGGCAACACGCCGAGCGGCATCTACCGGATGCTGCGCACTGCGGCCACCGACTGGTCGCGCTGGCAGGTGTACTTCGGCGACGAGCGCTGCCTGCCGGCGGACGACGCCGAGCGCAATAGCCGAATGGCAGCCGATGCCTGGCTCAATCGCGCGCCGATTCCACAAGACCAGGTGCACGCGATTCCCGCCGAGCTCGGCGCGAGTGCGGCGGCGCTCGCCTACGCGGAAACGCTGCGCGGCGTCGGCGATTTCGACCTGGTGCTGCTCGGCCTCGGCGAGGACGGCCACACCGCCAGCCTGTTTCCCGGCCGCGACTGGGGTGTCGCAGCGAGCGCGCCGGATGCGCTGGCCGTGTTCGATGCGCCGAAGCCGCCGCCGCAGCGCGTGTCGCTCAGCGCGGCGCGGTTGAGCCGCACGCGCGAGGTGCTGTTCATGGTCGAAGGCGAAGCCAAGCGCAGTGCGGTCGCACGCTGGCGCGCTGGCGAGCAGCTGCCAGCGGGTGCGATCCGGCTCGCGAGCGGCGTCGATGTTCTGGTTGAGTCTGCGTTACTGGGACGGCGTGCCGTATAGGCGGGCATGCCGTGAATGCCGTCTGAAAAACCTGTCATGGCGATCGCGAAAGATCGCCATCCGAAGGCCGATCGCCGACGCAGCAGGGTTCTCGGCGCCCGCGCAACCATAGACCCCGCTACCTGAGATCTGAGCGTGCTGGATTGATTTGCCAGGCCGTTGATGCGACCTGCCAAGGCCGCAGCCGAGATTGACTGCTTTCGGCCAATTGCAGACCCACGGCGCAAGGCCCCATAGCGGCCGTTGGCCACACCGATGTGGAGCGCTAACTAAACCAGACGGAGCTCTAGTCCGCATGGCCCTAGCCCATCTTTCTCAGCTCATCTCGAGAAATGCCGAGTTTTCGAGGTTTTACACTTCGGGAAGGCGCATAAACACTCGGGGTGGAGTTTCAAATTGGCTGTAGTGTAGAGCACGCAACTCGCGTTATTTCCCGCCGAGCGCGAGGTACCCGAACACGCCAAGACTTATAGCGTCCAGGTGCGGCTGGACGCGATGCAATTGCATCGGGCCGCGGCAATGGGGTGCCTGCTGGCTTGCCTGCCGGTTGTACGAGCAACTCGGGCTTGATCACTTCTGGCAAGCACGCCTGCCGGATATTCGAGAAGGCACCCGTTGGCGACACATCCCGCAGACACTGGTGGTGTACCGCTTGCTCGATCCCGGCAGCGAATGGCGCCTGCACCGATTGTGGTTTGAGCAAACCGCGATGGCCAATCTGCTGGGTGCAGACTACGCGCAGGTGAAGAAGAATGCGCTGGTCGCAGCGGATGATCCTTCGGAATGCGGGATTCTGGCGAGACGTAAGAGAACATGCCTTCTTGTCGTGTATCCAAAGCGCGCATCGCAGGGGCACCTCTTCGATCAGGTTTACCGATCTGATCGGTGCCACTGCCAGAAGCTCCTTTATCTCGCATCATAAATCGAGTTTTTCAGCAGCCTGTTAAGTGAGCAGCCTGAATCATCAAGAGGGCAATCACACGCACACAGGTGGCGTGGGTGCGTCCGTGCGCAATCGAGCCTTTTCGTGCCACAGGGCCATTAGCGAAGCAATGCGGACAACTGAGTTGGAACAGCGATCGATTAGCTCCCGCAGAACTGCACCCGCATGCGACTCCAATTCCGTGTATGGCTCGCCGAGATCCAGTAAGATCGGGCGATGGCCTATCCGGTTCCAATGACCCCGGGGCTCGACGCCCCGACCCTGGAAGAGTTCGTCGGCAATACCCCGCTGGTGCGCTTGCAGCGCCTGCCGGTGGCCGCAGACAACCTGGTGCTCGCCAAGCTCGAGGGGAACAACCCCGCGGGCTCGGTCAAGGACCGACCGGCCCTGTCCATGATCCGGCGTGCGGAGGAGCGTGGCGAGATCCGGTCCGGAGACACCTTGATCGAAGCCACCAGCGGTAATACCGGGATCGCGCTCGCCATGGCGGCCGCCATCAAGGGTTACCACATGGTGCTGGTCATGCCCGAGCACATGAGCCTGGAGCGGCGCGGCGCCATGCGCGCCTTCGGCGCCGAGATCGTGCTGACACCCGCCGCGGGCAGCATGGAGGCGGCCATCGACCGGGCACTGGATCTGGCGCGGGAAGGGCGCGGGCGCATCCTGGACCAGTTCTCGAACCCGGATAATCCGCGCGCCCACTATGACGGGACCGGGCCCGAGATCTGGCGCGACACCGATGGGGCCATCACACACTTCGTCAGCTCCATGGGTACGACCGGCACCATCATGGGCGTGTCGCGGTTCTTGAAGGAGAAGGACCGGTCCATCCAGATCGTCGGCGTGCAGCCCAGAAGCGGGGCCTGCATCCCCGGGATCCGGCGTTGGCCGGAGGCCTACCTGCCCAGGATCTATCAGCCGGAGCGGGTCGACCGGGTCATCGACGTGGGCCAGGACGAAGCCGAGACGATGACCCGGGCGCTCGCCGCGCGCGAGGGGATCTTCGCCGGCGTGTCCTCGGGCGGGGCCGTCGCCGCCGCGCTCCGGCTTGCAGACGAGGTGCGGGGCGCCATCATCGTGGTCATCATCTGTGACCGAGGTGATCGCTATCTGTCGACCAACCTGTTCCCTGCGTAACGAAAGTTGGGGCAGCGAGTACGCGGCAGCGCCGCGAAGGCCTAGGCCCTCTGCGGCCGAACTAGCACATCGGGGCGTCCCGTGAACGTACTGGTATTCGATATCGAGACGGTGCCCGACGTCGCCGGCGGGCGCCGGCTGTACGGCCTCGGCGATCTCGATGACGACGAGGTCGCCCATGTCATGCACGCCAAGCGCTCCCAGGAGACCGGCGGCAAGGGCGAGTTCCTGCGCCACCACCTCCAACGCGTGGTCGCGATCTCGCTGGTCCTGCGCACCGACAGCAGGCTGCATATCTGGTCGCTGGGCGAGCCGGGCTCGGGCGAGCACGAGCTGATCCAGCGCTTCTTCGAGGGCATCGAGCGTTACACCCCACTGCTCGTGTCCTGGAACGGTCGCGGGTTCGACCTCCCGGTGTTGCACTATCGGGCGCTCATCCACGGCGTCTCCGGACCCCGGTACTGGGAGATCGGGGAGAGCGAGCCGGGCTTCCGCTGGAACAATTATCTGAACCGCTTCCACGAGCGCCACACCGATCTCATGGACGTTCTGGCCGGCTACGAGCCGCGCGCCAATGCCTCCCTGCACGACATCGCGACCCTCCTCGGTCTACCGGGCAAGCTCGGCGTGACCGGGGCGGATGTGTGGGGGCGCTTCCGCTCCGGGGATATCGAGTCGATCCGCGATTACTGCGAGACCGATGTCCTCAACACCTACCTCATCTACCTGCGCTACGAGTTGATGCGCGGGCGCCAGACCCGCGAGGGCTACGATCTCGCCTGCCGCACCCTGCGCGAGGCGCTGGAGCAGGAGCCCCGCCCGCATCTCCGCGCCTTCCTGAGCGCGTGGGACGCGGGCCCGGCCTGAGCTGCGGACGCCAATTACCCATGCAGCCACTCCGCCGCCACACGACGGAGGTACGGGCGCACGCGTGCGCCCCAGAGCCGTGACGATCGCAGCACCCACCGCCTCGCCACAGGCCCGGATAGATTCCCTGTCCGCGGAGGGACGCGGGGTGGCGCGGATTGCGGGCAAGACCGTCTTCATCGACGGCGCCCTGCCCGGCGAACAGGTCACATTTCGCTACCTCAAGCGCCGCGGCGGCCACGACGAGGGTGTGGCCACGGCGCTCCTGGCGGCGTCGCCCGAGCGTGTAGCGCCGCGCTGCGCACACTTCCGGCTGTGCGGCGGCTGCAGCCTGCAACACCTGGCACCCGAGGCCCAGCTCCGTCATAAAAGAGGGCGTGCTGATGGCGCAGCTCGCGCACATCGGCGGCCTGCGCCCAGCGCGCCGGCTCGAGCCCGTCGCCGCCGAGCCCTGGGCTTATCGGCGCCGTGCCCGGCTGACGTTTGCGACCAGCGCACGGTTGATCGCTGCATTGACCTGTATGAAGTCGTTCGGCTGGAACTGGATCTGATCTCGCCCGGCAGACGGTAACTGGCCAGAGACGGGTAACGGTCTCCGGCGTGGATGCCTTGACACCGGACCGGCGCGATCGGGTCCTCGACCTCTATTGCGGGCTTGGGAATTTCAGCCTGCTGCTCGCCCGCCGGGCCGGCGAGGTGGTGGGGGTCGAGGGCGATCGGCGGCTCGTCGAGCGGGCACGGGAAAACGCCCGGCGCAACCGCACGAAAACACGGCGTTTTTGTCGTGCGATCTGATTCTATTGTGCTTTCAAGATGAGACTAAATATGGCACAGTGGTTGGATGGCGAGACCACGACGAATCGACGAAGAACTGGTGGCGAAAGCTCGGCAAGTTGTCGCCCACACCACCGAGGTGGAACA
>JALZID010000161.1 GCA_030860485.1 Pseudomonadota bacterium
AGCGTCAGGCCAGCCTAAGAACCCTGTGGTTACCTTTAAGGTTCCATCGACGAAAAGATGAACCCTTACAGACGAACAATGAGTACTGCGAACAAAGTACTGTACCTGGAGAACTGATCCTGTTTCACCTGACACGGAAAACGGTGGATCACACAGTTGGTCTGTGCTGGTACAGGCGACGACAAAGTCTGGGATGACTGTCTCAAACGTCTCCTGACCATTCGCTGTCGCGGATAGTCCGAACAGGCCGATAACCATGACGGCAGTTATAACGATGAAATGCTTGTTCATCATTTCACCGACAGCGCATTGTCCACGGCGATAACGTCGTCTACGCGCTCGGCGATATCTTGCGCTCTCTGTTGGCCTACGATGCGGGTCTGGCCACGAGGCTTTGATTTTTTGACGCAAGCGTGAATCAGACTGGCGTCGCCTCCATCTGCATAGACCACTGGTGGAGGTAATCCCACCAGGAGTCCCAGGGCGCCCGCCATAAGCGCCCTCGGGGCCAGCACTCGCATGAGGAGCCTCCACCGGTCTCTGGGTTGCCACTGCTTTTGCGGCAGATAGATTGCTGTGTTCATGGTCTTCTCCAGTTTATGCCTTGTTAAGCAAAGCGAATTCGATGCTGCGGCACCCCGCTGGTGGCGGCGCGAGCGCAGCGATGCGTGGCTTGGGGCGTTAGCCATATCCATCGTATGTTGGGCGAACGTGCCAGCAACGCCACCGCGAAACGCAGTGGCAGAAAGATGGCGCTTCAAAACCCGACAGCAAGGAACAGACCGAATGGAAACCGCCGGTCCCGTGGATTCGGGAGGGGCGGCTACCAAGGCGCCGAGGCCACCGACCTGGGCGAGCCAGGGAGCATTTCGGAAAGCACAGATCCAGAGGACCCCAGCCCCACCCGCGGGGAAGCCGGCGACCATGAATGTCTGGAGAAGCGCCCCGAGGAGCTCGTGCGCGGGTTATCGACGCCGCGGGGGTGCTTTAGGCCGATGCTGCCGCGTGGTGTTGGAAGATCACGCCGTCCAGGAACGACTCGTGGTTGGCGATGATGAGCAGGCGCTCGGCCACACGGCCGTCAGGCTGCATAGCGCCGAGCCCGCCCACGACCCGCACCCGGAACAAGATGCGCAGCAAGAAGCGCGCGATCGGTTTGAACAGCTTGGCAGGCATCGCAGTCTCCTGGACGACCGACGGTGGCCTAGATCAGATCAACCCGTATGCCTCCAGGGTCAGGAACCCGGGCAGTTTGGTGGTCGTGACCAGGCGGTCCAGGAGCGCGCCCGCTTCTTTGAACTTGCGCGCCAGAAACTCGGCCTCTCCGATCTCCCTGCGCAATACGGCCATCTCCTCTGCGAGGGTCTCGCGGAACAACTCTTTAGTGATCTTGCGGCCGTCCTCTAGGACGCCCTTGGGATAGCGGATCCACTGCCACAGCTGGGCGCGCGAGATCTCGGCGGTGGCCGCATCTTCCATCAAATGGGCGATGGGGACCGCGCCCCGGCCGCAGAGCCAGGAGTCGGTGTAGCGTAGGGCGGCACTCACGTTATGCCGCAATCCGTGCAGCGTGATGGTGCCCTCGGGCAGGGTCAATAGATCGGCGGCGGTGGTATGGACGTCCTCGCGGAGGTTGTGGATCTGGTGCGGCCTCGGCATGTATCGGTCGAAGACCCGTTTCGCGATCGGCGCGAGCAGGGGATGGGCGACCCAGGTGCCGTCGTGTCCGTCCCGGACCTCGCGCTCCTTGTCGGCCCGCACCTTGTCCAAGGCCGCCTCGTTGGCCAGCTCGTCTTCTTTGATGGGGATCTGCGCGGCCATCCCGCCCATCGCGTGGATCCCGCGGCGATGGCAGGTCTGCACCAGGAGCTGCGAATAGGACCGCAAGAAATGCTGGGTCATGGTCAATTGGCTGCGATCCGGGAGCACGTAATCGGGATGGTTGCGCAGGCATTTGATGAAGCTGAAGATGTAATCCCAGCGTCCGCAGTTGAGCCCGCCCGCGTGCTCGCGGAGCTCATAGAGAAACTCGTGCATCTCAAAGGCGGAGGTGAGCGTCTCGATGAGGGCCGTCGCGCGGATCGTGCCCCTCAAGATCCCGAGCACATCCTGGGAATACAAAAACACCGCGTTCCAGAGGCGCGCCTCCTTGCGGCTTTCCATCTTGGGCAAATAAAGATACGGGGCCGTGCCCTTGGCGATGAGCCGCTTCGCGTTGTGGAAGAAATACAGGCCAAAGTCGAACAGGCTCGCCGGGATTGGCTCGTCGTCCAGGATCACGTTCTTTTCCTTCATGTGCCAGCCGCGCGGCCGGACGATGAGGGTCGCGAGCCGGCCGTCGTTCAGGCGGTAGGCCTTGCCGTCCGGTCCCGTGTACTCGATGGTGCCGGCCACGGCATCCCGCAGATTGACCTGACCATCCATCATCTGCTCCCAGGTCGGGCTGGAGGAGTCCTCGAAGTCGGCCATGAAGGTGTTGGCGCCGGAGTTGAGGGCGTTGATGATCATCTTGCGGTCCACGGGGCCCGTGATCTCGACCCGGCGGTCCATGAGGTCCGGCGGGATGGGCGCGACCTGCCAGTCACCCTCGCGGACATACCGGGTCTCGGGCAGGAAATCGGGCAGGCCGCCCCGATCGAAGAACTCCTGGCGCCGGCGGCGGATCGCGAGCAGCTCCTTGCGCCTGGGTCCGAAGCGCTTGCAAAGCTCCTCGACGAACACCAGGGCCTCCGGTGTCAGGATCGCCTCGTACTCCGGTGTCATCTCGCCCCGGACCTCCAGGCTGGTCTCCAGGATCTTGTGAACGCTCATGGTTGTTCCTCGGTTTTCGGCGCGCCACGCGCCCCGCCCGGGGCACGTGGGGTCGGTTGCCGCATTGCAGCATTATAGAACCTGTGATCCGGTTCTCAAGGCCTCGCGGGGAGACCGCCTCAGCCTTGATACGTCTTGCGCCGCAACGTGATCCGGCGCGCGATGCTGTCGACGGCCATAAGCAGGGAGTGGGTCAGCGCCGAGTGGTTGCGGTAGTCGGCAGGCACCAGGTTGGAGACCCGGCCGTCTTCGATGAAGCCCCAGGCGCGGCCCCAGCGCTCGCGGTCGGCGGCGTCGTAGACCCCGATGGCGATCCCGTCGTTCTTGCGGATGAGCGAGAAACACGGGATGTCGGTGTAGCCGTCGCCCACGAAGATCATCTGGTGGAGCGGCACCCGCAGGCGCTCGGGGGGTATCTTGCGGTTGACCTCGAAGGGCCGGCCGCGCGACTCCGGTCCAACGATGCCCTTCTGGATATGGAAGATGTAGCGCGTCTTGTCGGTGAAGCTCACGATGTTCTTGGGAAACACGATCTCACCCTCGGGTCCGTAGGCGAAGTCGCAGGCCCAGATGTCGTGGAAGTGGCGGGCGATGCGGGTCGCGCGCAGCGTCTCCCCGATTCCGCTGCTCACGAGATAGAACTCGACCTCGATGTCCGGGCTGACCGAGCGCGCGTGCTGGGTGAGGCGCTCGAAGACGCGCGTGGCCCCGCCGTGGAGGCGGATGCGGCGGCCCCAGCGGATCAGACGCTCGCGGGTGATGCGTCTCGCGGGGTCGCCGTTCGAGACCTCCAGCATGGCGTAGAGATAGGCCGGCACCGGGTCCCAGCCTTCCCCGATGAGCGACCTCACGCGTTCGCCCCAGAAGGCCTTCACGTCGATCCCGAGCTGGTGGAGGAAGCCCGAGGTGCTGTCCGAGGCCAGGGTATCGTCGAAATCGAAGATGACCGCGATCGTGTCCGCCATCGGCGTTGCATACTAGGTGAAGCCTGGAGCACCGGCAACTTGCAAGCGTCTGTCGTCATGACAAGCGTCGAGCAACTGAGCTAACGGGCGAGCTCTCGCCGCGGTCAACGTTGACCGGGAAACCCTATTCGGCGAGACTCAGGCCGGAACCTGACCAACTGAGCAAACTGAGAGCGAAACATGGACAAGACCTCGAGGACTTCCGGCGCGAACGCTTCGGTCACGGCTACGACGCTCTTACTCAATCAGAAGCTCGGTACCTCTCCCGCTCCCCGGATGCTGACACCATCCGAAATCGGCTTGCTGAGAAAGAGCCAGCAAGAGATCGTGGGTTACGTGAGGAAGACCCTGAAAGCGGTGTAACACCGATACGGGACCGGTGCTGCGCCGGGCCGGTACGAGGCGACGAAGGCCCCGCGGATGCGGGGCCTTCCGTTTCCAGGCTCAGCGACGCCGCCCCGCTGGGCCAGGGCGGGACCAAGGCCAACGATCGTTCAGCGGCCGCGCTCGGGACGGAAGCCACGGCGTACACGGTCAAGGGCCAGGCGATCGGGGTGCGCTATGTCCTCGCCGAGGCCGCGGGTCTCGTCGCCAGCCACGATGTCGATGGCCGCGTGTACCCCGAGCTACCGGCAAGCTTGTCTGCCATCGGCGTCGCGTACCAGGTGAAGCCCGGAGCACCGGCAACTTGCAGGCGTCTGCCGTCATGACAAGCGCCGAGCAACTGCGCTATCCTGTCCGCCCTTTCGGGGGGAGCGGATATGGTTAAGGCACGCGAAGCCGGCGAGAACAATGACAGCCGCTACAACCGCTACGCGCGGCGCACGCTCGGGGCGAGCCTCCTGGGTCTCATCGTGATCGTGGTCTTGAGCCCCGCGATGCCGCCCGAGTTCCTCCCCCCCGCTTGGGGCGCCTATCGGGAGATGGTGCTCGCGGCGCTCGTGCTCTGCATTGTGGTGGATGCCCTGCGCGCCGTGCGCGAGACCCAGGGGCTTGGGCCGCCCGCCCCGCCGCCTGCGCCGCAGAAGCCGGTCAAGCCGCCGATCCCGGAAGGCGCGGATTACGGCGAGGTGCTGGCCTTCCTGGCCATGCTGCAGGACAAGGGGCGTTTTTTGGATTTTGTGATGGAGGACATCACCCTCTTCGACGATGCCCAGGTCGCCGGCGCCTCACGCGTCGTTCACCAGGGCTGTTCCGTTGTGATCAGGGAATACCTGGCGCTCGGCCCGGTGTACACAGGCAAGGAAGGAGAGGGCACGGTCGTGGACCAGGCGACCGATCCGCACCGCTATCGACTGCTCGGCAAGGTGGGGGACAACCCGCCGTACCGGGGCGTCGTGATCCACCGCGGCTGGAAGACCACCAAGCTCGCGCTGCCACGCTATTCGAAACCGGTGGATCGATCGGCCGAGAACGTCATCACGCCGATGGAGATCGAGGTGCGCTAAACCTGCGTGTAATGTTCCGTTGCTGCCCAAGAAGCCATTGGGCGCCACAGTAGCCAAGTGGTACACTATTTATTTACATGTCGAGAGCAGATCGCCTCCCGGTTGGCTCAAGGTTGCCTTCGGAATCGCTGTGGCACTTGCAGCTTCGCTCGTCGCGTGGCTTGCCCAGAACTACGCAACAGCGAGTCCTATCATAGTGGGAGCGGGCTTGATTGCTGTGCTGGGTTTCGCCGTCATGATCGTACTTATCAATCGTTGGGCGTATGAACGCATTGAGGAACTGGAGGACGTGTAATGGAGTGGATAGTCGTTATCGCATTGGCCGCGCTCGTGGGAGCATTCTGCTTGGTTGTGCGGGAAATATCTCTGCACGGTGACGAATAGCGCCCAACCACGCGCTTAAGCCGACGCCCGGGATCGCTGCGGTTCTTCCGAGCGTCCGTGGCGGGTTGCGGCTTAGGCGCTGTCAGCAACTTATGTTTACAAGTGCGATCGGACCCGATAGCTCGTAGGTTGGGGTGACGAAGGAACCCCAACATAACGCGCACGCCGAAGCGTTGGGGGTTCCTCACCCCAACCTACGCGCTGCTCAGAACTGTGCGACGCTCAACCCCACCCTCGCCCTCCCCCTGCCAGGGGGAGGGAATACGCTGGTGCTGGCAGAATATTGAATTGGCCGATGAAATAGGATTTGTTTGAGTTGTTGTGTTCAACATTTGGAACGTAAGTATCTACGTGTAATGTTCGGTCTAGCACTCACGAGAACACGGTGATGGACAGGGTTCGGATCGTCTCACATCATCCAGACGTGGTCAGTGGCGCGCTGGTCTTCGCCGGCACGCGGGTGCCGGTGCAGATCCTCATCGATTACCTCAAGGAAGGTGAAACACTCGACCGGTTTCTCGAGGGCTTTCCCACGGTCAGCCGTGAGCAGGCCGAGGCATTATTGGAGGTAGCTCTGCACGCGGTCGAAGCCGAGGATGCGCGTCCTGCTTGACGAGAATGCAGAAGAAATTCAGCCTCGGCATCGACCTCGGCACCTCCAACTCCTGCCTCGCGCTGTGCGATCCGGCGGGGGGGCGGCCGGAGGGGATCGGTATCACCCAGGTGATGGCGCCCGGCGTCATCGGGGATCAACCACTCCTGCCCTCGGTGCTCTACCTCCCGCTCGAAAACGAGCGCGCCCAGGGCGAGCTGGCGCTCCCCTGGGATGAAGGTGGGGATGCGGACGCCGTGGTCGGCGTGTACGCCCGCGAGCGCGGCGCACTGGCGCCGGATCGCGTGGTCACTTCGGCCAAGTCGTGGCTCTGCAACCCGCATGTCGATCGCTACGCGCCCATCCTCCCCTGGCAATCTGAGCTGACTGAGGACAAGCTCTCGCCCTTCGAGACGACGCGACGCTATCTCGAACACCTGCGGCGGGCCGCGGAGGCGGGGTTGAGCGAGCGCGATACGGAGCTTTCCGAGTGCCTGGTGGTTCTGACCGTACCGGCGTCCTTCGACGAGGTGGCGAGGACCCTGACCTTCGATGCGGCGGTCGCGGCCGGGCTCGGCCAGGTCACGCTCTTGGAGGAGCCGCAGGCCGCGTTCTATGCGTGGATTGCGGAGTCGGAGGCCCGCAAGCTACCGGCCCACTGGACGACAGAGGTGCGTGCCGGCGATCTGGTCTTGGTGTGTGACGTCGGGGGTGGCACGGCCGACTTCTCGCTCATCGCCGTGGCCGGCGCCGAGGCCGGTCTGTCGCAACGGCTCGATCTACACCGCATCGCCGTCGGCGAGCACATCCTCTTGGGCGGCGACAACATGGACCTGGCCCTCGCCTATGCCCTGAAGGAGCAGCTCGCGAGTGAGGGCAAGGACATCGACCACTGGCAGTTCCTGGCCCTCGTGCACGCCGCCCGCAGCGCGAAAGAGCGCCTCCTGGGCGATCCAGATCTCGACGCGATCCCGATCGCCGTGCCCTCGCGCGGGGCGAGTCTCTTCGCCAAGACCGTCACCATGACCTTGGCGCGCGAACGGGCCGAGGCCCTGATCCTGGAGGGCTATTTCCCGCACACAACGGTGACCGATGTGCCCAGGGCACGCCGCTCCGTGGGGCTTCAGGAATACGGTCTCGAATACGCCACCGAGCCGGCGCTCAGCAAGCACCTCGCGAGGTTCCTGTCGCGGGCCCGGGAAAATGTGCGCTCCGACGAGCGCCTCCGGTCGCTCGTGGGCGCAGGCGCGGACCTGGATGATTCGCCCATCTTGTGGCCCACGGCGCTGCTCTTCAACGGCGGGGTGTTCCACTCGGGTCTTTTGCGCCGGCGCGTCACGGACCTCCTGCGGTCGTGGCTCGGGGCGGACCACCCGCTCACCGAGATCGAGAGCGTGGGGCTCGACAAGGCCGTCAGCAACGGGGCGGCCTATTACGGCGCCGTGCAGATCAGCGGCCGCGGTATCAAGATCCGCGCCGGCACCTCGCGTTCGTACTATCTCGGGATCGAGAGCCCCATGCCGGCGGTGCCGGGGATCACCCCGCCGGTCAAGGCGGTCTGCATCGTGCCCCAGGGCACCGAGGAGGGGACGGCGCTGGAGCTCCCCGGCCGTGAGTTCGGGCTCGTGACCGGCGAACCGGTGGAGTTCCGGTTCTTCAGCTCCGAGGTGAGGGCCGGGGATCGGGTCGGCACGCTGGTGGCGGATGCCCCGGGCGCGCTTGACGAGACGACCGGTCTCGCCATCACCCTGCCACCGATCGCGGGCCAGCCCGGACAGGTCCTGCCCGTAACCCTGAAACCGCTCGTGACCGAGGTCGGCACACTGGAGTTATGGATGTCGCACACCCAGTCCAACGAGCAGTGGAAGCTGGAGTTCAACCTGCGGGCGAAGGATTGATACGATCGGGCGCATGAGCCGCCCCCGCTACGCCATCGGTATCGATCTCGGTACCACCAACTGCGTCCTGGCCTACGTGGACCTCGCGGTCAAGCATGGCCGCGTCGCGGTCCTGCCCATCCCCCAGCTCCAGACGCGAGATACCGTCGCAGCAGGGCCGCTCTTGCCCTCGTTCTATTATCTCGGCACCGAGACCCACGAGCCGCCTTGCATCATCCCCGGCCTGGCCCCGACGGCCGCGCTCGGCGTGTATGCCAGGGCACAGCTCGATGCCATGCCGGGCCGGGTCATCCATTCGGCCAAGTCCTGGCTGGCCCACGGCGGCATCGACCGCGAGGCGCGCCTCCTCCCGTTCGGCTCCGAGGAGCTCCCCGATACGGACAAGCGCTCACCGGTCGAGGTGAGCGCCGCCTACCTCGCTTACCTGCGCGCGGCCTGGGATGCGACCATCGCAGAGGCCGATCCGGGCGCCGCGTTCGACCGCCAGCACCTCATCGTGACCGTCCCGGCATCCTTCGATGAGGCCGCCCAGGCCCTGACCCGCCAGGCGGCGGCGGTGGCCGGGTATCCCGACGGCTTCCGGCTCCTGGAAGAGCCGCAGGCGGCCTTCTATGCGTGGAGCGCAGGGGCCGCCGGCGCTCGTGCCGGGAAGGGCACGCGGGCGTGGTTCACGGAACGCCTCCCGGGGCTTTCGGAGGAGGCCCAGACGGCGCTCGTCTGTGACATCGGGGGCGGCACGACCGACCTCAGCCTGTTTCGGCTCGCCCTCGATTCCGACGCCCTCGGAGAGGATGCGGGGTGGCCGGATATCGAGCGCCTCGCGGTCAGCGACCACCTGCTCTTGGGCGGGGACAACATCGATCTGGCCATCGCCCACCTCATCGAGGCCCGCGCCCTGGGCCATGCTATTAGAGGCCAATCTACTAGAAGTGGGCCGGAGAGGCGCTTCTCGCGCCGCCAGTGGCAGCACCTCGTGCCCCAATCGATGCTGCTCAAAGAACGCATCCTGTCGGAGGAGGGGCCGCCCGAAGAGGTCTTCCATGTGTCGATCCCCGGCGAGGGCGGGGCCCTCTTCGCCTCGGTCTTGAACGCGACGCTCACGCGGGCCGATCTGTCCGCGGTGATCCTGGACGGGTTCTTTCCCGTCACCGAGGCCGGCGAACGACCCCGCACGCGGCAGATGGGGCTCCGGGAGATCGGACTGCCCTACGCGGTCGATACGGCGGTCAGCCGGCACCTCGCGGGGTTTCTCGACGGGCAGGCGGTCGATGCGGTGCTGTTCGCGGGGGGCACGCTGATCCCGCGTTTCTTGCAGGAACGCCTGCTCACCCTCATCGAGCGCTGGCAGGGCCGGCGGCCGATCGGGCTCTACCTCCCCGATCTCAACCTCGCGATCGCGGAGGGCGCGGCCCACTGCGCGGCGCTCGTGGCCGAGTCGCGGCGCCGCATCCGGGCCGGGTACGCGCGCAGCATCTACCTGGAGCTGCACCGGGAGCGGCCCGAGGACGCGACAGAGCTCGTCTGCATCCTGCCGCTAGGCTTCGAGGAGGGCCGCTCGTTCACCCTCGAGTCGCGGGCCTTCGACCTCTTGCTCAATCGGCCGGCGCGTTTCACCGCCTACAGCTCGACGCACCGGCGTGAGGACCGCCCGGGGGCGATCGTGCGGCTTGACGAGGGGGCATTCAATCCCTTGCCCCCACTCCATACGACGCTCACGCTCGACGAGGCCGGTTTCGACCCGCGCAAGACCGAGGCGCGCTCGGTGGACGTGAACCTCGAGGTCGAGCTGACGCCCCTCGGTGTCTTACAGACGACGCTGGTCAGTGAGCCGCTCGGCCGCCGCTGGCGACTCGATTTCAACCTGCGGGGCGTGGCGGAGTCGCGGGACCCGAGCGGGCCGGCCTCGGGGCTATCGGACGACGTCATGCGCGCGGGCTGCGAACGCATCGCGTACTTCTACGGCAAGAAGCAGGATCTGGGAAAAAAAGACAGCGCCAAGTCGCTCATCAAGGACCTGGAGAGGACCCTGGGACAGCCGCGTACCCTGTGGAGCCTGCCGCTCCTGCGCAGTCTCTGGCCCTCGCTATATCCGGGGATGACCCGCCGCGGCCGCTCGCTGGCGCACGAGAACACCTGGCTATACCTGGCGGGGTTTCTGCTGCGCCCCGGGTATGGCGCGGAGCTCGATCCCTGGCGCATGTCCCAACTGTGGGGCGCCTGGTCGCTCGGTGTGCACCACAAGAAGGAAAAGAGCGCGCAGTCCAACTGGTGGATGATGTGGCGCCGGGTGGCGGGCGGTCTCTCGGCCGAGCAGCAGAGGCGGCTCTTCGATGTGCTCATGCCCCAGTTCCGCAAATCTCCGGTCGAATCGCCGGAAGCCACGCGCCTCCTGGGTGCCCTCGAGCGCCTGCCGCTCGCCTCCCGCACCGAGCTGGCCAAGTCGCTCTTCGAGCTCGTATTGCGCGGCCGAGCAGAGGACCAGCCGGCGGTCTTCGGGGCGCTGGCGCGTCTGTGCTCGCGGGTACCGCTCTACGCCGCGGCCGAGGCCGTCCTGCCCCCCGCGCTCGTCGAAGACTGGTTCGAGCGCGTGGCCGGGCTCGACTGGCCCAGGCAGGGGCTCAAGGGCCTCTCCTCGGTGTTCTCCGCCGCCTGTCGGGTGACCGGCACCCGCGCGCTCGACATCCACGCCCCGGTGCGGCTCCGGGTGATCGAAAAGCTCAAGCAGTCCGGCGCGCGCGAGGCCGACTGGCGCGTGGTCCAGGAATATCACGAGGTCACGGGCGAAGACCGCAACGCCCTCTTCGGCGAGGAGCTTCCGGCGGGGCTGCGGCTGGTGCAATAAACGTGAACGCCTCCTCCACGCCCTCGCACCCCACCGGTTACTGCCACCGACAACATTCGCATCACTACGCCGTCGATTCCTCCGCGGCGGAACGCCGTACCCGCATCGTCATCGCCATCACGGGCGCGATGATGGTCGTCGAGATCGCCGCCGGCATCGCCTTCGATTCGATGGCGCTGCTCGCGGACGGCTGGCACATGAGCACCCATGTCAGCGCCTTCCTGGTGACCACGCTCGCTTACCATCTGAGCCGCCGCCATGCGACGGACCCGCGCTACAGCTTTGGGACGGGCAAGATCGGCGTCCTCGGCGGTTTCGCCAGCGCGGTCATCCTGGGCATGGTCGGGTTTCTGATGGCGGGGGAGTCGGTGCAGCGCGCCTTCCTGCCGGTACCGATCCGCTTCGACGAGGCCATTGCCGTCGCGGTGATCGGGTTGCTCGTCAATGTGATCTGCGCGCTCCTCCTCAAAGATCGCAATACGGACCACCATCACGACGATCTCAACCTGCGTTCCGCCTATCTCCACGTCCTCGCGGATGCATTCACCTCGGTGATGGCCGTCGGGGCCCTGCTCGCGGGCCGGTTCTTCGGCTGGTCGTGGCTCGATCCGGTGATGGGCTTGGTCGGCAGCGCGGTCGTTTCCCTGTGGGCCTACGGGCTCCTGCGGGACACGGGGGGCATCCTGCTCGATCTCACACCGGCATCCTCGGATCTGCCGGCGGAGATCCGCCGTGCGCTGGAGTCCGATGGCGATGTGCTCATCACCGATCTGCATGTGTGGCGGATCGGCGCGGGCCGCTTCGCCGCGATCGTGTCCCTCGTGGCGCATGAGCCGAGGCCCGTCGAGAGCTACCGGCGACGCCTTCGCCGGCACGAGGAGCTGGTCCATCTGACCATCGAGACCCAGCTCTGCCGCGATCACGACGAGCCTTCCCCGTCCCGACCGAGTAGCCGCTAGCCTCGACGCATGGGCATTCTCGGCGACGTCCTTCTCCTGCTCGTCTCGTTCGGGGTGATCCTCCTCGGCGCGGAGCTGTTCACGAACGCGATCGAGTGGTTCGGGAGGAAGCTCGGGCTCGGCCAGGGCATGGTCGGGAGCGTCCTCGCGGCGGTCGGCACAGCGCTGCCCGAGACGATGATCCCGATCATCGCGATCATCTTCGTCGGCAACGAGGTGGCCGAAGAGGTCGGTATCGGCGCGATCCTCGGCGCGCCCTTCATGCTCTCGACCGCTGCGATGTTCGTGACCGGCGTGGCGGTGCTCGCGTTCGCGAGAGGCGGCCGACGGACGCGGACGCTCTCGATCGACCAGCGCATCGTCGGTCGCGACCTGCGCTTCTTCCTCGGGATGTACAGCGTTGCGATCGGGCTCGGCCTGCCATTCTTCGAGAAGCCGTTCTGGCTCCGCGTTGCGGCCGGCGCGGCGCTCGTCGGCGCCTACGTCTTCTACGTCTGGCGCACCTCACAGGATCCCCACGGCGTGCACGAGGCCGAGGAAGAGCTGAACCCGCTGCGGCTACAGCCGAACCTTACGACGCCATCCATGCGGGGAGTCGTCGTGCAGCTCATCGTGTCGTTGGCGGCGATCGTCGGCGGCGCGCAGCTCTTCATCCATGAGGTGAGCAGCCTCTCCGAGTTCTTCGGGATCTCACCGCTCGTCCTGTCGTTGATCATCGCGCCGCTCGCCACGGAGCTACCGGAGAAGTTCAACAGCGTGCTCTGGGTCCGGCAGCGTAAGGACAACCTGGCGATGCGGAACATCTCCGGCGCGATGGTGTTCCAGTCGTGCATCCCCGTGACCGTCGGGCTCTGGTTCACGCCCTGGGTGCTCACCGAGGCCGCGATCGCGTCGGCGGTCATCGCGATCGGTGCGGGTCTGCTCCTGCAGGTCTTCCTGCGCACGGGGAACGTGCTGACGGGCCGCGAGCTGTCCTCGCTCGGGATCTTCTACGCGGCCTTCATCGTGTACATCGTCTGCTTCTATCAAGGGCCAGTGCCAGTAGCGCACTGAAGCTCTAGACTCCCGCCGCACACGCTTCCCGATGCCGCCGATGCGCGTCGCCATAACGCGCGCAGATGCGCATTGCCTAAAGGGCCATGGCGAGCCAGCGCTACCTACGCGATGCACGGTCCGCTGCCGGGCGGCAGCGCCGCGCAGCGAGACGACGAGGATAAGGGCAACATGAAACCGAAACATGCGTTCGAGGGGTCCCCCGCGATGGCGGCGAGGGTCCGGATCTATTTCGCGTACAGCCAGTCCCTGGCGTATCGGGAAGCCATGGAGCTGTGCCGCGGCATCCCATCCTTCACCAGCACCGGTGAGGGCAACGAGGTGGTCCATTCCATCGACGTGCCCATCACGGACATCGCGGTGCTCATGCGATTATCCGAGCTCGTGGGGGGATGGAAGTCGTTCCGGATCACCATAGACGGTGGCGAGGCGCGACGCGATGACCTGATCCGACTGGGCGGTGAATGTTATAGCAAGCGCCAGGCATCCGAAGGCCCGGAGCAGTATTGCTTCGGGGCCAATCGCCTCGAATACAACCTCTGGGGGTGCCGACGGCTCGATATGCCGATCGACGAGGCGGGCCATGGCTGGATGGCCTACGGCAGCCTGGATGCACAGGGCGTCTGGCATTTCGACAAACCCAGGATCTCGCAAGCGCTCGAGTCGGCCATGGCCGGCTGCCGGCTGTGTCCGGTATTCGATCATGCGCGCGTCCAGAAGACCTTGGACGGACTCCCGGAGACGGTGGACCCGCGGCGGGATGAGCATTGGCGATACCGCAGCGGAGCGCGTACCCAGGAGGGGGACGGGTCTCAAAGCGCCGGCATCGCCCCGGTGGCGGCTCGCATCGCCGAGTACGTGGTCGGCGGCTTTCGGCCCCAATGGGACTTTACCCGCGACTGGCGCGACTCCAAGACCGAGATCTACCTCGGCGCCGTAGATCGGTGGTCCCCGAGCGAGGCGCCGGACGGCGATCGGGAGCCCGTCGTGATCGACAGGGACGAGGTCCTGAAGTCTCGTGCGGGCGCGGCGCGGCCGCAGCCCGGCAGGCCCGAGACCGAGCCACCGGCGCGCTGGCCCCGGGTGGCGGCCGTTGCCTTGTGTATGTTCGCCCTTTGTATGTTAGGGTTAGGGGTGTTCCTGGTTTGACCCGAGCCCCTGGCCCCGATACGGCCAGGGGCTATGTTAGCGTGCGACACGATTGCATCCCGGGCTATCGCATCGACCGCTTGATCGGCAAGGGCGGAATGGCCGCCGTGTATCTCGCGATCCAGGAGTCCCTGGATCGACCGGTAGCGCTCAAGATCCTCAAGGATCCGGACTCCCCCGAGTTCTCGGAGCGTTTCGTCAACGAAGGGCGGATCATCGCGAGCCTGGTCCACGGCAACATCGTCACCGTGCACGATGTCGGGATCGCCGAGGGCCTGCACTACATCTCCATGGAATACGTGGATGGCGGCGACCTCAGGACCCGAATCACCGACGGGCAGAGCCCGGAAGCGGCTTTGGATCTCGCCGCCAGGATGGCGGATTGCCTGGGGTTCGCCCATCGCAAGGGCGTGATCCATCGGGACCTGAAGCCGGCCAATATCCTGTTCCGGCGCGATGGCACGCCCCTTCTGACCGACTTCGGTATCGCCAAGAACCAACGCCTCAACAGCGACCTCACCGCAACGGGGAAGATCGTCGGTACCCCGCGCTACATGAGCCCCGAACAGGCCCTGGGCAAGCCCGTGGATGGGCGCTCGGACCTCTACAGCCTGGGGGTCGTGTTGTACGAGATGCTCACCGGCGAGCCTCCCTACCGCGGGGACTCGGAGGTCGGCACCATCCTCAAGCACCTCAACGACCCGGTGCCGGCGCTACCTGCCGCGTGCCGGCGCTACCAGCCATTGCTGACCCGCATGCTCGCCAAGGACCCGGCGGCGCGCTTCGCCGATGCCGGGGAGCTCCTCGAATCCCTCGCCGCGGTGGAGAGTGGTGGCCGGAGGGTCTCGCCCCGGCCGGCGTCGTCACCACGGCGCCCGGGTCCGGTCTCGACACCCCTCGCCTCGGTCGAGGGTTCCGTCGCGGCTCCCCGTTCTTCCCGATCCATCCGGGGTCCGTGGGCGCTGTCCGCGATCGGGATCGCAGCGGCGTTGGTGCTGGGCATCGGTTCCTTGCAGGATAAAGGGCCGGAGAGCCGATCGGCCGAGCAGGTTACCGCCGTCGCGCCGGATGCCGTGCCCGCCGTCTCGGCGCACGCCGGGCGCGCGCCGCCGGCGTCGGCGGAGTTCCCCGATACCGAGCGCCTGTTTCGCCTCGGTCATGCCTATCGGCAGGGTACGGGCGTCCCGGTCGACGATCGCAAAGCGGTGGAACTGTTCTCGGCAGCCGCCGAGCGCGGGCATGCAGCGGCCCAATATTATCTGGGACTGATGTACGCCGAAGGCCGCGGGGTGCCGGCGGAATTGGAGGTCGCGGCGCACTGGTTCGAGCAGGCGGCGCGCCAGAACCTGGTGGAGGGGCAGTTCTACCTCTGTCTGTCCTATGCTTTGGGCCGGGGTGTTTCGCGCGATCTCGTGACCGCCTATGCCTGGTGCCGGACCGCCGAAAAGCGCGGATCGCAGGACGCCAAAGAATCGCTCGTGGACATATCCAGGCTCATGCGTCGGCTCGAGATCAAACAAGCGGAAGAGCTTGCCGCGTCGATCGCCGAATCGTTGGGCGCGCGCCCCCCGGTACTGCTGGATACCCCGAGCTCGGCCGGTGGCGAAAACCACGCGGACTCGGCCTCCTAGCCCGCTCCCCGCGGCTCGACATCCCCACTCATGGCAACCCTCGTGCGGGCCGGTCGCCCGTGGCCTAGGAATTCGAGCCAACCCCGGGCCGGTATGGCAATCGCGCCGATTCCCGCGTGCCGCGGTGGATCAACAGGAGGCGAAAGGGCATCGCGCGCAGGACCTCCCAACCGGCGGGGACAAGGGCCCTGAGCTCCTTCGCCGTATAGCTTCTGCGGATCGAGATGAGCCCGTCATGGCGGATGTAGGAGCGGCGGAATGCCACCGCGGTCAGGAACCAGAACCCGAGATACGCGAGATCGGATCGCCGGATATCGTTGAAGACGACCATGCGCGCACCGAGGGCTCGGGTAGCAGTCAGCATCGCCTGCAAGCCGGGTACGTCCAGGTGGTGCACGACGTGATTCGATAGCACGAAATCGAAACGCTCCCCGCGTGCGACCAGTGTGGCGACATCGGCTAATCGGAAGGACAGCTTGGGGCTCCGGGGGAAATGCTGGACATAGGTATAGGCACGGGGGTCGATGTCGATGCCCGTGACCCAGAGGTCCAAGCCGTCCTGTTGGGCCCAGCGCGCCAGCCCGCGAGCGATGTCCCCACCCCCGAAGCCGATGTCGAGCAGCGAGTAGCCCCGGCCGCGGTCGCTCATGAGCGGCCGGATAAACCGCTGGTACACGAAGCGGCTCCGCGACAGGAGCCCGTTGACGGCTCGGAACTGCTGGTACGAACGCTCGAGCAGCGCGGGATCGCAGTCCGGGCCGTCCATGACCTCGGTCAGGTGACAGGCGCGTTTGGCGAGAAATAGCGGCATTGCCATTACTTGCCAAGGGGTGTTTTCGTTTAACGCGTTACGCTTCTTTCGGGACACCACCGGCGCAGCTCTTGGGCCTCCAGCAGGAACACCCCTTCGCCGCCGCGCTCGTTTTCGAGCCACACGAAAGGTACGCGGGGGTAGCGGGTCTCGAGTGCCGTTGCCGACTCGCCGGCCTCGACGACCAAGGTCCCGAGCTCGGTCAGGTGTTCGGTGGCACCCTCCAGGATCCGGCTCACGACCGCGAGGCCGTCGTGGCCGCCGTTGAGACCGAGTGACGGCTCGTAGCGGTGCTCGGGCGGGAGGGTCCCCAAATGAAGGGCCGGGACATAGGGCGGGTTGCTGACGATGAGGTCGTAGCGCTCGCAGGCCAAGGACTCGTACACATCCGAGCGCAGCAGGCGGACGCGATCCCGAACGCCGTGCCGCTCGGTGTTGCGGCGCGCGATCTCCAATGCCCCTGCGGAGATATCCGTGGCATCGACCTCGGCCTCCGGAAAGGCGAGGGCGCAGGCGATCGCGATGCACCCGCTGCCCGTTCCGATGTCGAGGATGCGGCGGGGATCCTCGATCCACGGGGAGAAGCGCGCTTCGATGAGCTCGGCGATCGGCGATCGCGGCACCAGCACGCGCTCGTCGACATAGAACTCGAGCCCCGCAAACCAGGACTCGCCAAGGACATAGGCGGCGGGCTTGCGGGTACCGATGCGCTCGCGGATGAGCTGGAGCGCGCGCGACTTCGCCTCCGGCATCAAAGGCTGGTCGAGCACCACGTCCGGGACATCGAAGGGCAGCGCCAGGGCGTGGAAGACGAGGAAGACCGCCTCCTCGCGGGCGCTCGTCGTACCGTGGCCATAGGAGAGCCCGGCGCCCTCGAACCGGGCCTCGGCCCAAAGGACCAGATCGCGGGCGGTCTCTACCTTATCGAGCGTGAGACGGCCTGGGCGCTCGGGCCGAGCCCGCCGGTTCACCGGGTCTCTTCGGCCTCGTGGGGGGCACGCGCCGCTCCCCCGGCCATGACCAGGAACATCTCGTTCAGCCGGTGTACGAAGCCCGCGGGGTCTTCGAGCTTGCCGCCCTCGGAGAGCAGGGCCTGGTCGAACAGGATGCGGGCCCAGTCGTCGAAGCGCGCGCCGCCGTCTTGATCCCGGAGGCGCTGCACGATCGGGTGGCTCGGGTTGATCTCCAGGATCGGCGGGCTCGCCGGGACCTCCTGCCCCGCCGACTTGAGCAGGCGCTCGAGGTTCGCGCCGAGCCCGTGCTCGTCGGCCACGAGGCAAGCCGGCGAGCTGGTCAGGCGGTGGGTCACGCGCACGTCCTTGACGCGCGTATCCAGGCTCTTCTTGACCCGCGCGATCAGGTCCTGGTACTCGCCCGCCGTCTCCCCGGCGCGTTTTTTCTCGTCTTTGTCCTCCAGGGTCCCGAGATCGAGATCGCCCTTGCTCACCGACTTGAGCGATTTGCCGTCGTGCTCGCCGAGGTGGGTCACGACCCATTCATCCACCGGATCCGAGAGCAGCAGGGCCTCGATGCCTTTCTTACGGAAGACCTCGAGGTGCGGGCTGTTCTTGGCGGTCAGGAAACCCTCGGCGATGAGGTAGTAGATGTCCTTCTGCCCCTCCTTCATCCTGCCGACGTAATCGTCGAGCGAGACGTCCTCCGTTTCGGAATCCGTCCGGGTGCTCGAAAAGCGGAGGAGCTTCGCGATGCGCTCGCGGTTCGCTGTGTCCTCGATGATCCCCTCCTTGATGACCCGCCCGAAGGTCGTCCAGATCTCCGCGTACTTCCCTTCGGCGACAAGATCCTCGAATAGCCCCAGGAGCTTCTTCACCGCGGTCGCGCGGATGGTGTCGATGACCTTGTTGTGCTGCAGGATCTCGCGCGAGATATTCAGCGGCAGATCGTTCGAGTCCACCACCCCGCGCACGAAGCGCAGATACCGCGGCATGAGTTGCTCGGCGTCGTCCAGGATGAAGACCCGCCGGACATAGAGCTTGACCCCGCGGCGGCTGTCGCGGTCCCAGAGATCGAAGGGCGGGTGTTTGGGGACGAACAGCAAGAGGATGTATTCGAGGTTGCCTTCGACCTTGCTGTGGATGCGCGCCATCGGCGCCTCGAAGTCGTGGGCCGTGTGCTTGTAGAACTCGGCGTATTCTTCTTCGGTGATCTCGGTCTTGGGTCGGGCCCAGAGCGCCGTCGCGGTGTTGACGCGCTCGGTGCCCTTGGCCTCCTTGCCCTCCTTGGGCATCAGGATGGGCAGGGGGATGTGGTCGGAGTACTTGTGGATGATCTCACGCAGGCGATAGCCGTTCAGGAATTCGTCCTCGCCCTCGCGCAGGTGCAGAACCACCTCGGTCCCGCGCGCCTTGCGCTGTAGGGTGTGGAGCGTGTACTCGCCCTGGCCGTCCGACTCGAAGCGCACGCCTTGTTCGGGCGGCAGGCCGGCCCGGCGGCTGGTCACGGTGACCCGATCGGCGACGATGAAGGCAGAATAGAACCCGACCCCGAACTGACCGATGAGCTGGGTGTCCTTCTGGCGGTCACCGGTCAAGGACTGGAAGAACTCCCGGGTGCCCGATCTGGCGATGGTCCCGAGGTTTTCGACTACCTCCTCGCGCGACATGCCGATGCCGTTGTCGCGCACCGTGACGGTCTTCTGCTCTGCGCTCCACTCGACCTCGATCTGGAGTTCGGTGTCACCTTCGAACAGCGCCTCGTTGCCGAGCGCCTCGAAGCGCAGCCTCTCGGCCGCGTCCGAGGCGTTGGAGATGAGCTCCCGGAGGAAGATCTCCTTGTTGCTGTAGAGGGAGTGCACCATGAGGTCCAGGAGCTGCCGGGCCTCGGCCTGGAATCCCCGCGTTTCTTTATTGATGTCTACGCTCATAAACCCTCACCTCGCCCTGTGGTTCTGTCGCCGGTCGCGCCCCGGCCCGCTACCGCCCAACCTATGGGGATGGAGAGGGGGATTTCAAGGCGCCTCGCCTGTCACCCTCTGGGGGCAGTCGGTCCACCGATACCCGCGCCGTGGCGACTGACGTGCCCAGAACGACCTACCCAGGCGGCCCCCCGGTCGGTCAGGCGCCCATTGATCCTTCCGCCTTGTCGCACCATACTTGCCGGCAGCTCGGCTGGCGGGCCCGACAAGGAGACCGAGCATGAGCGACCATCCTGATAGCTTAGGCATCTAGCATAAATAACTTGAACAATTATCGGGCTGGTGTGGGATGAATACTGTAGTTCCATTCGCCGTGGAATTCGTCTGGCGTGGGCTGGACCGTGGCCAATTCAGCATTGCTGACTTT
>JALZID010000162.1 GCA_030860485.1 Pseudomonadota bacterium
CACCTCGACATACACCACAGCGCGCAAGCTCCACTACTACAAATGCATCGGCTCGGACAGCTGGCGAAAGCTGGGAGGACCCGTGTGCGATAATCGCATGGTGCGGCAGGATCTGCTCGACCAGATCGTCTGGGCCGAGGTGATCCGATTGCTCGAGGACCCGACGCTGATCCAGCAGGAACTTGACCGCCGCCTCATCGCAGCGCGCTCGTCCGAGCCAACCAGAAAACGCGAGCAAAGCTTGCAAAGAGAACTCATCCGTGTCGGTAAAGGCATCGAACGACTTCTCACCGCCTATCAAGAGGAGCTCTTGTCGCTCGAGCAGCTGGGGGAGCGCATGCCTGCGCTGCGGCAACGGGAACAGACGCTGCGCGCCGAGTTGCAGGCGATCGTTGACCAAGCCACCGATCGCGCCACGTTCCTGCGCCTTGCAGAAACCCTCACGACGTTCCTCGGCCGGCTGCGCAGCGCCGCGGACACGTTTGACATCATCGAGCGCCAGCGAATCGTGCGTCTCGTCGTCAAGGACATCCTCATTGGTGACGACAGTATCGTCATCCGGCATTGTATCCCCGTTGGTCTGGCGCCTCCGCCGGACAGCGGCCCGCCAACTCCCGGTAAATCCCAGGGCTTGCCAGGTGGTCAAAGTTACCTTTTGCGTTCGGGGAGTAGAGAGCGCGCTTTGCGCCTCCGGCGTCGGCTCGGACGGGCTTGACCGTTGGGACATCGTTGTCGGACGGCATGCGCAATGCGCAACTCCCCTGGCTATCCGAGATCAGGCGCGATGGCTACCGGATCCTCCACCATCGCATCGCCCTCACGCCCCCTCCGCAAGCTCTGGATCGCCTGGCGTACGCGCCGCAGGGGGCCCGTCGCGGCTAGCCGTGCCCCGCCAGGGGGAACCGCAGCCGCACGCGCAGCCGCCGGAAGGTCTCCGGTTCGACGTTGTCGGGGAGCACGAGGAGGGAGCGGCGGCGTCCATCGGCGAGCTTGAAGACCAGCACCGTGAGATAGGGCGATACCACGCTGTCGTGGGCGAGTGTGGCCGACACGGGCTCCGCATGCCCGGCACGGACCGTCCATGATCCGTCTCCGAGCAGGATGGCCTCGGTCACGGCGTCCCCGCGGTGCAGGACATGCCAGGCCAGTGACCAAAGGAGACTGCCGGACAGCAGCATCGCAGCCGAACCCTGGGCCCACGCCGGCCACGGGAGGAGCGCGACGATGACCAGCGCGCCGGTATGCGAGAACGCGATCCCCGTCGCCAGGAGGGCAGACCCTCGGGGCCGCAATCGGATCGGGCCGGTGAAACCTGCTGTCATAGGCCCAATGCGCGTCGTCGGATTCCGGGGGAGATGGGCGGATTGTCCCTTATTCTCAATGGGTTACTGCACAATCCCGGGCGTTGGAATCGAGTGCGGATTGACGTAGAATAAGCGTAGCGGGAGGCGCTCTGAGGCGACTCCCGCTTTGTCTATCTGTTGCAGGGGAGCACATCTTTTGACCCACCCGGCCTTGCTGGCCTTGGAAGACGGTAGTGTCTTTTACGGCGTGTCCATAGGCGCTAGAGGCCAGTCCGTCGGCGAGGTGGTGTTCAACACCGCCATCACCGGCTACCAGGAGATCCTGACCGACCCGTCTTATTTCCAGCAGATCGTCACGCTCACCTACCCGCACATCGGGAACGTCGGTGCGAACGCGGAGGACGAGGAATCCCCACGCATTTATGCCGGCGGTCTCGTTGTCCGCGACGTACCGAAACGGGACAGCAACTGGCGGTCCGAGGGCGCACTCGGCGATTACCTCGAACACAAGGGCGTCGTCGCCATCGCTGGCATCGATACCCGGCGCCTGGTGCGTATCCTGCGGGAGGGTGGGGCGCAACGAGGCTGCGTGATGGCGGGGGAGGGGGTCGATGCGGGCGAGGCGCCCCGCGCGGCGCGCGCCTTCGCCGGTCTGGAAGGGGCCGATCTCGCCCGGGAGGTCACCACCCCGCATCCGTATGCCTGGGCAGAGGGCAGCCTGAAGCTCGAGGGTCCCGAGGGTCGTTCTGCACCAACGGTTCAAGGCGCGTCTTGGCATCGAGTGATCGCGTACGACTACGGTGTCAAGCGCAACATCCTGAGGCTCCTGGCGGATCGGGGCTGCCGGCTCACGGTCGTCCCCGCCAAGACCCCGGCCTCCGAGGTAGTAGGGGCGAAGCCCGACGGCGTCTTCCTCTCGAACGGCCCGGGCGACCCGGGGGCCTGTGATTATGCCATCGCCGCCATCCGCGAGATCGTGGAGGTGGGCGTGCCGGTGTTCGGGATCTGCCTCGGCCATCAGCTCCTGGGGCTCGCCTGTGGCGGGCGCACCGTCAAGATGAAGTTCGGCCACCACGGCGCCAACCACCCGGTCCTGGACCTCGACAGCCAACGAGTCCTCATTACCAGCCAGAACCATGGATTCACGGTGGGCGCGGAGGGTTTGCCGCCGAGCCTGCGAATCACGCACCGGTCACTTTTCGACGGCACGATCCAGGGCCTGCATCACCGCGACAAACCGGCGTTCAGCTTCCAGGGGCACCCCGAGGCGAGCCCCGGCCCCCACGATGGGCGATCGCTTTTCGATCACTTCACCGAGCTGATGGTGCGCCACCGGCGTGCCGTCTGAGAGGTTGTGAAAAAACTTACTGCGCTCGGGATCTCGCGTTCCGGCGGTGCTCGGAATCCTCATGTATTTCAACATACATTCCGGTTCCTGCGCTCCGGCGGAACGCGACCTCCCTTCGCTCGGGACGGTTTTTTTCACAACCTCTGAGCGCCTCGCTCGATTCCCATGCCCAGACGCACCGACATCGAGGGCATCCTGATCCTCGGGGCCGGTCCCATCGTCATCGGGCAGGCCTGCGAGTTCGACTATTCCGGTACCCAGGCCTGCAAGGCCCTGCGGGAAGAGGGCTATCGGGTGGTCCTGGTCAACTCCAACCCGGCCACCATCATGACCGATCCCGAGATGGCCGCGGCAACCTATATCGAACCGCTCCGATGGCAGAGCGTCGCGCAGATCATCGCGCGGGAAAGGCCCGACGCGCTCTTGCCCACGATGGGCGGCCAGACCGCCCTCAACTGCGCCCTCGACCTGGCCCGTCAAGGCGTGCTGGCGGAATACGCGGTCGAGTTGATCGGCGCGAGTCGCGAGGCCATCGACAAGGCCGAAGACCGCGAGCGATTCCGCGAGGCCATGCACCGCATCGGGCTCAAGACTCCCCGTTCCAGCATCGCCCACAGCCTGGAGGAGGCCCACGAGGTACAGGCCCGGATCGGCTTCCCGGTCATCATCCGTCCCTCCTTCACCCTGGGGGGCACCGGCGGGGGGATCGCGTTCAACCGCGAGGAGCTCGAGGCGATCGTGGCACGGGGACTCCTCTCATCGCCGACCCGCGAGGTGCTCCTGGAAGAATCGGTGCTCGGCTGGAAGGAATATGAGATGGAGGTGGTGCGCGATCACCGCGACAACTGCATCATCGTGTGCTCGATAGAGAATATGGATCCGATGGGGATCCACACCGGGGACTCCATCACGGTGGCGCCGGCCCAGACCCTGACGGACAAAGAATACCAGCGCATGCGCGATGCCTCGATCGCGGTGCTGCGCGAGATCGGGGTCGATACCGGCGGCTCCAACGTCCAGTTCGCGATCGATCCCAAAAACGGTGAGATGGTCATCATCGAGATGAACCCGCGCGTGTCCCGGTCCTCGGCGCTCGCGTCCAAGGCCACCGGCTTTCCCATCGCCAAGGTCGCGGCCAAGCTCGCGGTGGGCTATACCCTGGACGAGCTCGCCAACGAGATCACCGGGGGCGTCATCCCCGCTTCGTTCGAGCCGAGCATCGACTACGTGGTGACCAAGGTCCCGCGTTTCGCGTTTGAGAAGTTTCCCGATGCCGACGACCGCTTGACCACCCAGATGAAATCGGTGGGGGAGGTCATGGCCATCGGGCGCAACTTCCAGGAGTCCTTGCAGAAGGCCCTGCGCGCCCTGGAGACCGGCCGCACGGGTTTGAACGGGATCCTCGATCTCGGGCGCGACGATGCCCGATCCGTCCTGGAGCACGAGCTGCGCGTCCCGGGGGCCGATCGCCTGTGGTATGTCGCCGACGCCTTCCGGCTCGGCTACACCCTGGCGGAGATCCACGAGCTGACCCGCATCGATCCCTGGTTCCTGGCCGAGATCGCGGACTTGGTGGTCGAAGAGGCCGAGACGCGCCGGGGTGCGGTCCACGCGCTTGATAAGGCACGGCTCGCGGCGCTCAAGCGCAAGGGGTTCTCGGACGCGCGCATCGGGGAGCTGTGTGGTGTTGTGGAGGCCGAGGTCCGCGCCCTGCGGCGGGGCTTCGGGCTTCGGCCGGTCTACAAGCGGGTCGATTCCTGTGCCGGCGAGTTTCGGGCCACGACCGCTTATCTCTATTCGACCTACGACGAGGAGTGCGAGGCCCATCCGAGCGCGCGCGACAAGGTCATGATCCTGGGCGGGGGACCGAATCGCATCGGCCAGGGCATCGAGTTCGACTATTGCTGCGTGCAGGCGGCCCTGGCGCTCCGCGACCGGGGTTACGAGACCATCATGGTCAACTGCAACCCCGAGACGGTCTCGACCGACTACGACATCTCGGACCGCCTGTACTTCGAGCCCGTGACTTTGGAGGACGTCCTCGAGATCATCGCCCTGGAACGGCCGGCCGGAGTGATCGTGCAGTTCGGCGGGCAGACCCCGCTGCAGCTCGCACGCGCCCTGGAGGCGGCCGAGGCGCCGATCGTGGGAACGCCCCCCGATGCCATCGATCTGGCCGAGGACCGCGAGCGCTTCCGCCAGTTGCTGGACCGGCTGGGTCTTCGGCAACCCCCGAATCGCACCGTCACCGAGCCGGCGCTCGCCGTCGGGCTGGCCCATGAGATCGGCTATCCGCTGGTGGTCCGCCCGTCCTATGTCCTGGGCGGCAGGGCCATGGAGATCGTGTATAACGATCAGGACCTTACGGCCTACATCGGGCGGGCCGTGACGGTCTCGAACGATTCGCCGGTGCTGCTGGATCGGTTCCTGGCGCATGCCACGGAGGTCGATGTGGATGCCGTCTGTGACGGCCGCGAGGTGTTGATCGGCGGCATCATGGAGCACATCGAAGAGGCCGGCGTGCACTCGGGCGATTCTGCCTGTTGTCTGCCGCCGCACCAGCTCTCGGCGGCCGTGCAGGACGCGCTGCGGCGACAGACCGAGCAGCTCGCCATGGCGCTCGGGGTGGTCGGCCTCATCAACATCCAGTTCGCGATCCGGGGCGAGGAGATCTTTGTGCTGGAGGTCAACCCGCGCGCCTCCCGCACCGTGCCGTTCGTCTCCAAGGCCACCGGGCTGCCGCTGGCGCGCCTGGCCGCGGAATGTATGATGGGCCGACGTATCGCCGATCAGGGGGCGCGCGAACGGGTCCCGGGTTACTGGTCCGTCAAGGAGGCGGTGTTCCCCTTCATCAAACTGCCGGGCGTCGATACCCTGCTCGGGCCCGAGATGAAGTCGACGGGGGAGGTCATGGGGATCGGCTTGAGCTTCGGCGAGGCCTTCGCCAAGGCCCAGCTTGCTGCCGGCATGGAGCTGCCGGCCGCCGGTCGGGTCTTCATCAGCGTACGCGATGCGGACAAGGAGGAGGCCAAGGTGCTGGCGAGCGCTTTGGTGCGGCTCGGCTTCGAGGTGACAGCGACGCGTGGGACGGCTAAGGCCCTGGGTGCCGCCGATGTCCCCTGTGAGGTAGTGAACAAGGTGCTGGAAGGCCGCCCGCACATCGTCGATATGATCAAGAACGACGCGATCACCCTCATCATCAACACCACGGAGGGCCGGCAGGCCATCCAGGACTCGGTCACGATCCGCACCTCGGCCCTGGAGCGCCGGGTCGCCTACACCACGACCATGGCCGGGGCCATGGCGATCCTGGCGGCCATTCCCGAGCGTGCGCCGGGACGGGTAAACCGACTGCAAGACCTTCACGAGGAGCCCGGCACGTGAGCAAGACACCCATGACCCAGAGCGGGGCACAGAAGCTCCGAGATGAGCTGCAGCGCCTCAGGAACGACGTCCGCCCGCGCATCATTCGGGCGATCGCCGAGGCGCGAGCGCACGGCGATCTCAGCGAGAATGCGGAGTATCACGCCGCGCGCGAGCAGCAAGGGTTCGTTGAGGCCCGCATCGCCGACATCGAGAGCAAGCTGTCCCACGCCGAGGTCATCGACATTGCCGCCATCAATGCGCGCGGTAAGGTGGTGTTCGGGGCCACCGTGGAGATCATGAACGTGGACACGGAAGAGGTGGCCGTCTACCAGATCGTGGGGGAGGACGAGGCCGACATCAGGAGCGGCCTGGTCTCGATCCGCTCCCCCGTCGCCCGTGCCCTGATCACCAAGGAGGTTGGGGAGATCATCGTGGTCGAGGCGCCGGCCGGGCGTCTAGAATACGAGATCATCGACGTGCGTTACGTCTGATGCTGTCGTAGACCGAGCCGACTGCGACATGGGGCGCGGTGCCAGCAGTCGCCGGTGGCTCGAAGAGCACCACGGGGACCCCTATGTGGCGCGCGCACGCCGTCTCGGGTTCCGGTCACGGGCGGCGTTCAAGCTCCTTGAAATCGACGCAAGGGACCGCATATTGCGTTCCGATATCACGGTCATCGATCTGGGCGCCGCGCCCGGCGGTTGGAGCCAGGTGGCCGCGCAAGCGGTCGGGCCGAGAGGCCGTGTGCTGGCGATCGACCCGATCCCGATCGAGCCTCTGTCCGGCGTGACGGTGATAACAGGAAGCATCTTCGAAGACCAGGTGGCCGGCGCTCTACGGGTCGTGTTGGGGGGCGCCAAGGCCGATCTCGTGCTCGCGGACATGGCGCCGAATATGAGCGGTATCCGGGCCGTGGACGCGGCCCGCGCGTTGGCTCTTGCGGAGACCGCGCGTGATTTTGCGACCGAGTTCCTTAAACCGGGAGGCGATTTCCTGGTCAAACTATTCCAGGGTGCCGGTGTGGATGGTTTGCTCGCCAGCCTGCGTGCCGGTTTCCGGCGGGTCTCCATACGCAAGCCGCAGGCGTCACGGAGCCGTTCGGGAGAGGTCTATGTCCTCGGGCGGGGTTATGGTCTATAGTCTAGACAAACGAGCCCTGTGTCCATGAGGGCGGAACGTGAGGGATTTTCATGCTTAGCACGCTGCGGCGTCTAGGGGTAATCAAGTGAACGATATGGCCAAGAATTTGGTGCTTTGGGTCGTCATCGCCCTGGTTTTGATGCTGGTTTTCAACAACTTTGGCCCGCGCCAGGGCACCAGTAGTCATGTCGACTACTCGCAGTTCGTCGCCGACGTCAAGAGCGGGCAGGTCGAGAAAGTGCGGATGGAGGACGGGACCATCCATGGCAAGATGAAGGATGGCGTGGCGTTTTCGACCTACAGCCCCGAGACAAATAACGCGCCGCTCATCGGCCTCCTGCTCGATCACGGCGTCGAGATCGAGGCACAGCCGCCTGCTCAGCAGGGCGTGCTCATGCAGATCTTCATCTCCTGGTTCCCGATGCTGCTGCTCATCGCCGTCTGGATCTTCTTCATGCGACAGATGCAGGGCGGGGCCGGCGGGCGCGGGGCCCTGTCGTTCGGCAAAAGCCGGGCGCGCCTCTTGGGGGAGGACCAGGTCAAGATCACCTTTGCCGACGTGGCGGGCGTGGAGGAGGCCAAGGAAGAGGTCGGAGAGCTCGTGGAGTTTCTGCGCGATCCCGGTAAGTTCCAGAAGCTTGGCGGCAAGATCCCGCGTGGGGTGCTCATGATCGGCCCGCCGGGAACCGGCAAGACGCTCCTGGCCAAGGCCATCGCCGGGGAGGCCAAGGTACCGTTCTTCACGATTTCGGGTTCTGATTTCGTCGAGATGTTCGTTGGTGTCGGTGCCTCGCGCGTCCGTGACATGTTCGATCAGGCCAAGAAACACGCCCCCTGCATCGTGTTCATCGACGAGATCGACGCGGTCGGCAGACACCGCGGGGCGGGGCTGGGCGGCGGCCATGACGAACGCGAGCAGACCTTGAACCAGTTGCTAGTCGAGATGGATGGCTTCGAGGGTAACGAAGGGATCATCATCATCGCCGCGACCAACCGGCCAGACGTCCTGGATCCGGCGCTCTTGCGCCCCGGGCGTTTCGACCGTCACGTGGTCGTGCCCTTGCCCGACATCCGCGGCCGCGAGCAGATCCTCAAGGTACACATGCGCAAGGCGCCGATCGCGGAGGATGTCAAGCCGACGATCATCGCCCGCGGGACGCCGGGATTCTCCGGGGCCGATCTCGCCAACCTCGTCAACGAGGCCGCGCTGTTCGCCGCGCGCGCCAACAAGCGGCTCGTGGAGATGGATGACTTCGAGAAGGCCAAGGACAAGATCATGATGGGGGCCGAGCGCCGCTCCATGGTCATGACTGAGGACGAGAAGCGGCTGACCGCCTACCACGAGTCCGGGCACGCGATCGTCGGGCGCTCGGTGCCCTCCCACGACCCGGTCTACAAGGTCACGATCATCCCGCGCGGTCGTGCCCTCGGTGTCACGATGTTCCTGCCCGAGCAGGACCGTCTGAGCTACAGCAAGGAGCGCCTGGAGAGCCAGCTCTGCAGCCTGTTCGGGGGGCGCGTGGCCGAGGAAATAATCTTCGGCCCGTCACAGGTGACCACCGGTGCGTCCAACGACATCGAACGGGCAACGGATCTGGCGCGGAACATGGTGACGAAGTGGGGCCTGTCGGAGAAGCTGGGGCCCTTGGCCTACAGCAAGGATGAAGGGGAAGTATTCCTCGGGCATTCGGTCACGCAGCACAAGATGGTGTCGGACGAGACCGCCCATGCGATCGACGAGGAGGTGCGGTCGATCATCGAACGGAGCTATGGCCGGGCCAAGTCCATCATCGATTCCAATGCGGACAAGCTCCACATGATGGCGGAGGCGCTCATCAAGTACGAGACCATCGAGAGCGAACAGATCGACGATATCATGGCCGGTATTACGCCGCGCGCCCCGAAAGGTTGGTTGGAGGATGAGCGTCGTGGTCCTCCCAAGCCGGATGTGAAGACCACGACCCCGGAGCCCGGCAAGGCCGATGGGGCGATCGGGGGACCCGCCAGCCTGCACTAGACGCCCCCTTGACCGAAGTATGACGTCGGCCAAACCCCCACCACATGGTGGGGGTTTTGCTTTGGGGGTCGGACACACGCGCGCCGGCAATCGCGCAGGGAGGTTCAAATGAACCATAGCGGCAGAATCCACTTCGGCACCGACGGGATCCGCGGGAAGGTCGGAGAGCCGCCCATCACGCCGGATTTCGTGATGAAGCTCGGCTGGGCCGCCGGCCGCGTCCTGGCGCCTTCGGGCGGTGGCCGGGTGCTGATCGGCAAGGATACCCGTATCTCCGGCTATATGTTCGAATCCGCGTTGGAGGCAGGTTTGTCGGCCGCCGGTGTCGATATCCTGTTATTAGGTCCCATGCCGACGCCGGGGATCGCGTACCTGACGCGGACGTTCCGTGCCCAGGCCGGGGTCGTCATCAGCGCCTCCCACAACCCCTACGACGACAACGGCATCAAGTTCTTCGGGAGCAACGGCATGAAGCTGCCGGATGAGGTCGAGGCGATGATCGAGGAAGCGCTCGAGGCGCCGCTCGTGACCGTGCCCTCGGCCCGTCTCGGCAAGGCGCATCGGATCGACGATGCCGCCGGGCGCTATATTGAGTTCTGCAAGGGCACCATCGGTACCGGCAGTCATTTGAGCGGCCTCAAGATCGTCGTCGACTGTGCCCATGGGGCGACCTACGGCATCGCCCCCAGCGTGTTCGAAGAGCTGGGCGCCGAGGTCGTGGCGATCGGTACCGAACCCGATGGCCTCAACATCAACGCGGAGCGCGGCGCTACCCATCCCTCGGTGCTGCGCGATGAAGTCATCGCGCGAGGTGCCGATCTCGGCATCGCCCTCGATGGGGACGGGGACCGCCTGATCCTGGTGGATCATGTCGGGGAGATCGTGGACGGTGACGAGATCCTGTTCGTCATCGCCCGCGAGCACCAGAAGAAGAACAAGCTGAACGGCTCCGTGGTCGGTACGCAGATGAGCAATCTCGGACTCGAGCGGGCGCTCAGGACCCTGGGTCTCGACCTGAAACGCGCCAAGGTGGGTGACCGCTATGTGCTCGAGATGATGCAGAGCGGGGGGTGGCGCCTGGGCGGCGAGTCGTCGGGCCACATCATTTGTCTCGACATCACCACGACCGGTGATGGGATCGTGTCGGCCCTCCAGGTGCTCGAGGCTATGATCGTGACCGGCCAGTCCTTGCATATCCTCAAGGCCGGCATCCAAAAATTTCCCCAAAGGCTGGTCAACGTGCGTCTGCCGCGCGCCGTCGAGGTACACACGCAGTCGCGCGTGCGGGAGGCGGTTAGAGAGGCCGAAGCGGCGTTGCGGGATCGCGGGCGCGTGCTGCTGCGCCCGTCGGGGACCGAGCCGCTGGTACGAGTCATGGTCGAAGGGCCGGAGCGCGGCGAGGTGGACCGCCTGGCGGAATGGCTCGCGGGCGTGGTCGACGAAACCGTCCGCTCGATTGCGGCTTAACACCTGGTGGCCTTCCCTACCCTCCGTTATCGCGCAGGAGCTCGTTGATCGCCACCTTCGCGCGCGTCTTGGCGTCCACCCGCTTCACGATCACGGCGCAGTAGAGGCTGTAGCGCCCATCTGCGGAAGGCAGATTGCCCGAAACGACCACCGACCCCGGCGGGATGTGCCCATAGCTGACCGTGCCGGTCTCGCGGTCGTAGATCTTGGTGCTCTGCCCGATGTAAACGCCCATGGAGATCACCGCCCCGTTGCCCACGATCACCCCTTCGACGATCTCCGAGCGGGCACCGATGAAGCAATTGTCCTCGATGATGGTGGGTGCCGCCTGGATCGGTTCCAGGACCCCGCCGATCCCCACGCCGCCCGACAGATGGACGTTCTTACCGATTTGGGCGCAGGATCCCACGGTAGCCCAGGTGTCGACCATGGTGCCGGTATCGATATAGGCCCCGATGTTGATGTAACTCGGCATTAATACCACCCCCGGCGCCACATAGCTGCCGAAGCGCGCCGTCGCGGGGGGCACGATACGCGTCCCCCCGGCCTCCAGCTCGGCCTGGCCCTGATCGCGGTACTTGAGCGGGACCTTGTCGTAGAAGCGGCTGTGTCCACCCTCCATCAAACGGTTCTCTTCCAGGCGAAAGTACAGGAGCACCGCCTTCTTCAGAGTAGGGTGGACCACCCAGCGTCCGTCCTTCGGCTCGGCCACGCGGCGCCGGCCCGCATCCAGATCCGCGATGCAGGCCTGCACCGCCGCTTTGAGATCCCGCGGCGCGTTCGCAGGTGTGAGCGCGGCGCGCTGCTCGAAGGCTTCGTCAATCACGTTCTGGAAGGCGGGCATAGGCTAGTCTCCTGACGACCCCTTTTGGTCGCGGACGATGTCACTTTGGCTCGGGTGCTCACGAACCGCGGCGCCTGGCCAGCGCCGCATCGGCCCACCCGCCGGGGATCTGATAGAATGCGCCCGGGTGGAGGACAAAGGGTCGGGGGCCCTTGCGTCGTCGATGCGATCCCGAGCGCAGTCGGTATCTTGACAGTTTTATTGTTGCCCGGCGATGGCATTGGGCCCGAGGTAGTGGCGGCAGGCGCCAGCGTCTTGGAGGCCTTGGTCGCCCGGCATGGACTCGAGATCACGCTCGAACAGGGGCTTATCGGGGGCGCGGCGCTGGATCGCTCGCAACGCTCCCTGCCTGCTGAGACCTTGGCGCAGGCCGAGCGCGCCCAGGCCATCCTGCTCGGCGCGGTGGGTGGGCCCCCATGGGACCGCGTGGACGCCTCGCTGCGTCCCGAGAAGGGTCTGCTCGAGCTGCGCGCGGGGCTCGGCCTCTTCGCCAACCTGAGGCCGGCGACGCTTCATCCCGAGTTAGGCGGGGTTTCTCCACTCAAGCCGGAGGTCGTCGAGGGGCTCGACATCCTCATCGTTCGCGAGCTGTGCGGCGATGTCTACTACGGCGAGCCGCGCGGCATCCGGATGCTCGACGGCGGCGAGCGTCAGGGTTACAACACCCTGGTGTATCGCGAGGGTGAGATCCGGCGCATCGCGCGCGTGGCCTTCGATGTGGCCCGGCGGCGGCGGCGGCGGGTGTGCTCGATCGATAAGGCCAACGTCCTGGAGGCGACGCGCCTGTGGCGCGAGGTGGTTCAGGCGGTGGGGCAGGACTTTCCCGACGTGGAGCTGACTCACATGTACGTCGACAACGCCGCGATGCAGTTGGTGCGGCAGCCCACGGCCTTCGATGTCATGCTGACGCCGAATATGTTTGGCGACATCCTCTCGGATCTGGCGGCGGCAGTGACGGGCTCGATAGGCATGCTACCCTCCGCATCCCTGAAAGATTTAAGATCAAAAGACCAGGGCGCTTGCGGGCTGTACGAGCCCATCCATGGCTCGGCGCCCGACATCGCCGGTCGAGACCTGGCCAACCCGCTGGCGGCGATCTTGTCGGTGGCCATGATGCTGCGCCATTCCCTCGGCGCGCAAGCGCTTGCGGAGCGCGTGGAACAGGCCGTCACCCGTGTCCTTCAGAGAGGCCTGCGCACTCGCGATATCTACCAACCCGGGACCACCGAGGTGGGCACCCGTGTCATGGCTGAGGCCGTGCTCGGGGAACTGTGATCGGTTTCGAGTGGGATCGGTTTCGAAAAGGTCAAGCATGAGGAAGGGCTGGGTGCGATGAGCGGGCGCTACAATGTAGCGGTGGTGGGGGCGACGGGGGCCGTCGGGGAGACCCTGCTGGCCATCCTGGAGGAACGCGAGTTCCCGGTGGCGAAGCTGCACGCCGTGGCGAGCCGCCGTTCGGCCGGCGCAGAGCTCGAGTTCCGTGGTAAGTCCGTGGTGGTCGAGGCCCTGGAGGATTTCGACTTCGAGGGTGTGGATATCGCGCTCTTCTCCCCCGGTGCGTCCGTTTCGGCGGTCTATGCCCCGAAAGCCGCCGCGGCCGGCTGCGTGGTGATCGACAACACCTCCCAGTTCCGCTACGAGCCGGAGGTGCCCTTGGTCGTGCCGGAGGTCAACCCCCACGCCGTCGCGGAGTACCGGAATCGCGGGATCATCGCCAACCCCAATTGCTCGACGATACAGATGGTGGTCGTGCTCAAGCCGCTCTACGACGCGGCGGGTATCGAACGAATCAATGTCTGCACCTATCAGGCGGTGTCGGGCACGGGCAAGGAAGCGATCGAGGAACTGGCCGCGCAGACGGCGTCGCTCATGAACGGCAAACCGGTGGAGCCGCGCGTCTATCCCCGCCGGATCGCCTTCAATGTCCTCCCCCACATCGACGAGTTCCAGGACAACGGTTACACCAAGGAGGAGATGAAGATGGTGTGGGAAACGCGCAAGATCCTGGAGGACGATGCCATCGAGGTCAATCCGACCGCGGTAAGGGTACCGGTCTTTTACGGTCATTCCGAGGCCGTGCACATCGAGACACGAGACAAGCTCGGGGCCGATGAGGCGCGCCGCCTGCTACGCGCGGCCCCGGGGGTCGTCGTCGTGGACGAGCGCGCGGCCGGCGGCTATCCCACGGCCGCGATCGAGGGCGCCGGGCGCGATGCCGTTTACGTGGGCCGGATCCGTGAGGACATCTCCCATGCGCGCGGCCTCAATCTCTGGATCGTGTCCGACAACGTGCGCAAAGGGGCCGCCCTGAACAGCGTTCAGATCGCCGAGATCCTGGCACAAGACCACTTTTAGACTATATTCTTATTGAGCTTTGTCATAATCGAGCGAACAGCGATCGCGCCCGCGCGGGGACAGGCACATCGCTTTGTCACCGTCCCCGCTTGTGTGGCGCACCCAGACGCGTACAGCGCGCCCCGGCGCAGCAGCGTCTAGCTTTAGAGATCAAAAGCCACTAGAGATCCAAAACCATAGAGATCACATACGATGTACCGATTGGCCTATTGTCTGTCCCTCGCATTCCTTATCCCCCAAGCCGCCGCGGCGCTCGGGCTCGGTGAGCTCAAGAAGCACTCGGAGCTGAAGCAGCCGTTCCACGCCACCATCGATCTGGTCGACGCGAACGCGGAAGAGCTCGACACGCTGCGCGTCAAGCTTGCCGATGCCGAACGTTTTCGGCGCGCGGGGATCGAGAGACCGCACGCGCTCTCGCAGTTGCGCTTCGAGGTCGTGGAGACCGGCTCGGGGCCGGACCATATCAAGATCACGAGCCAGGCCCCCATCCAGGAGCCCTACCTCAGTTTCCTGATCGAGGTCAGTTGGTCCAACGGGAGGTTGTTCCGGGAATATGCGGCGCTGCTTGACCCGCCGGTCTACGATCGCGCCACACAGCGCACTACCCAGCCTCAGGACCGGGCCCCGGATGTGACCAGGCCCGCGGCCTCCGGGCCGCCCCGGCACCCGTCGTCGAGTGCCGCGCGAGCCGCCATGGCAAGCCCCGGCAGCTACGGGCCGACCGTGCGCGGCGACACTCTGTGGGAGATCGCGCTCCGCGCCCGCTCGGATCGCTCCATGACCGTCCAACAGGTGATGATGGCGCTCCTGCGTGCCAACCCCGACGCCTTTTTCCAGGAGAACATCAATGCCTTGAAGGCGGGGGCGGTACTGAACATCCCGGACGCTTCGGTGATGGCGGCGGTCTCGCGCTCCGAGGCCGTGGCACTGACGGGGCGGCACGGGGCGCTCTGGGAGCAGTACCGGGGCCGCGTGGCGGGAACAACGGGGCGCGCACCGATCGGTCAGGTGGCGTCCACGGGGGAGGGCGGTGACCGGGCCATCTCCCCCGGATCCGGTGCGGCCGCCGATGCCGAGCTCAAACTGCTCGCGGCCAATACCGCAGGGACCGGAGGTGTGAGGTCCGACGCCGGTGGAGACCCCGGGAAGCTGCGTAAGGAGCTCGATGTGGCGCAGGAGACCCTCACCAGCCAGAAGCAGGAGATCGGGGAGCTGAACTCGAAGCTCGCCGAGTCGGACGAGATCATCAAGCTGTTGCGGCGCCAGATCGACGTGAAGGACGCCGAGCTCGCGACCCTGCAGGCCAGGGCCGCTACGGGGGCAGTGGCCGGAACGCCAGAGGCGGCACCGGGTGCGACGCCGCCCACGGGGGTGCCGGCACCGCCGGCTGCGGAAACCGGAGCCGGCGTGCCCGCCGCGCCGGGCCGGGCTGCCGAACCGCCACCGACGGCATCTCCCCAAGGCGCCGCTCCTACACCCCCGGAGGCCGCATCGCAGCCCGAAGGGCTTGGAGACGAAGCACCGACGGGCGCCCCGCTCGGCACGGGGACCCCGGACACCGGTACGGACGGTGGCGGGCCTGGCCCGGGACAGGCACCGGACACGGATCCTACGACGGGTGGGGTTATGGATAAGGCCGCCGACCAGGCGCCACGCGCCGGCGCATCGCCCGGCAGCCCTACCGCAGGACTCCCGGAAGCATCTCCAGCGGTCCCGGCCGAAACGCCATCCGCTCGGGGCGGGGAGATCCTGGAGGCCATTCCAGGGGGTGCGACGACGTTGGGGATCGCCATCGCATTGATCCTGGGGTCGGTGGCCGTGGCGATGCGAAGGAAGCGCGCGGCCGAGGTGGCGCCGATCGATGAGGACCTTCCGGACAGCGAGCCGGAGCCCTGGGACCCGACCGCGAGGGAGGGCCTTCGACAAGATGAGACCATAGCGAAGGGCCGTGCCGCCGTCGGCGAGACTACGGGCCCGATCACGGTGTTGGGGATCGCCGACACGGTACCGCCTGTGGCGTCCGAGGCGGCGATCGAGCTCGAAGAAGAGGATCCGCTCTCGGACATCAACGTCTACCTCGCCTACGAGCGTTTCGATGAGGCCGAAGAGACCGTCAAGCAGGCCATTGCCGGCAAACCGGACGAGCACAAGCTCAAGCTCAAGCTGCTCGAGGTCTACTATGCGGCGGGAAACAACGCGGCCTTCGAGCAGTATGCCCGCGTGCTGCACTCCGCGGTGGATGGAACGGGTCCGCTCTGGCACAGTGCGCTGGCGATGTGGCAGGCCATGTCTCCCGAACGCGCGCTGTTCGCGCCGGCCACCGGCGCCGAGCCCATCTTTGCTACGGCGCCGCCCCGTGAATTCATCGATATCAGCTCCACGATCGCCGACACGCAAGCCCCGCCGCCGGCCGTCGGTCGAGAAGAATCGCTGCCGGTGGCGACCACCGGTGGGCGGACGCTGGAGGTACTGGATTTTGACCTCACCGGTGTCGGTACCTCGAGCACAGCCGATCGAGAGCCGGTCGTCGATATCTCCACCGGCAACGAACTGGACTCGGACACCGCCCGGGCCACCCAGGGCGGTGGGGCGCTCATCGATCTCGGTGCGGGCGCGGTAGGTGAGGAGAAGGGTCCCGAGGTGCTGGACTTGACCGTGGCGGATGCACCGGAGCATTCATCCCACGACAGTACAGGTACTGAAACCGCCGGGGTCAGGCCATCAGCAGGCCGATCGGGAGCCGCGTCGGCGACCGCCGAGCGCTTCGGCACGGCACCGGCCGCGACGGTCGATTTCGATTTCGGCGTTGGGCCGCAGAAACAAACGCAGGATACGGGCTTGAGCGGCGCTTTGGAGGGAACCGGTGAGGCCATGTTCGACGTTGGACTGACCGCCGGCGAGGCGCCCAGCCCGGCCCGGGTCGATCCCTTACTCGGAGGCGAGACCATCGATCTGGAAGCCCCGGTATGGCCGGAGTCGCTTCTGGAGGCGGGGCGTCGGAGCGCGCGTTCGACGCTTGCCGACGACCATCGTTTTTCAACGGCGCCCAATCGAGAGGAGCGAGACCGCATCAAGGAAGACTCGGTGGAGTTCGACCTTGGCGAAATCGACCTCGAGGTGGTCGAAACCGGACCCCCCGATCCCATCGAGACGGCGACCGTTGAGGATACTTTGGGGTTTGGGAAGCCCGGGGCATCCATACCGCCGGCATCCACGCCGACCGCGTCCACCATCGACCTATCGTTGGGCTCTCGGCTGACTTTCGACCCGGGGGCACTCGAGCCGGGGGATGACGGTGTCGGCTTGAACGAAGACACGTCTTCCGAATCGGACGTCAAGCTCAATCTCGCCAAGGCCTACATTGAGCTCGGCGATGCCGAGGGTGCCCGCGCGATCCTTCAGGAGGTGAGCCGAGAGGGCACATCCGCAGAGCGGGATGAAGCCGCGCAGTTGCTGGCACAGATTGCTTGAACGTGTGGGCTTAAACGTGTGGGGTTGGAAATTTGGGCTTGAAGGTGCCCCGTCTGTCAGGTTTGGGCGGATCTGTGACCCGGCGCGGAGCCCGCTCTCGATCCGTGCCGTGGGGCACGGCTGGCGATGGATCGTTCGCCAGGGCGGGCGCGGCGTAATGCACCCCATCATCCGCGTGATCAGCTATCTCGTGGTCGCCGCGGGCCTGGTCCTCGGCGGGCGCGGGTCGCTGATCGTGGGCATCGGCATCCTGACCTTATCGCTACTCGGGACGCGCTCGCGCGACCTCCTCGCCGCGTGCCGGGGCGTGTGGGCACTGCGGTGGTTGTGGTGCTCCGTGTTCTCCGTCTACCTGGCATTCACGCCAGGCAACCGCATCCTGCCGGGTTGGACCGTCCCTTCCTTCGAGGGCGTGAACGAGGGCCTCGAACGGGTCGCCTCACTGGCTTTGGCCGTCGTCTATGTCGGCTGGCTGGTGCGCGCGACGGGCCGCGAGGAACTGGTGGGAGGTCTCTACGCGATCGCCCGTGGGGTCGGGATCTCCCGGCGGATCGCCGCGCGCTTGGCGGTGCGTACGCTCCTCTGCCTGGAGGCGGTCCCGCGCGTGCGGGCGACCTTGGCACGGTCACGGGCAGAGCGTACCGGCGCGCGCGACGTGGTGCCGACCCTCGCGTCGCTTCTGACCCGGGTGGTTCAGGAAGGGGTGGTGGCCACCCCGTCCACCGTCCGGATCGTGGCGAGTGGTGCGCCGCCGCCCCGGCAGTGGCTGTGCCCGGCCGTACTCGCGACCCTGTTCATGGCCGTCCAGATGCCCCTGTGAGGGTCGCCCTGGGCCTGGAGTATGACGGCAGCGGGTTCCGAGGCTGGCAGATCCAGCGCGGTGCGCGCAGCGTGCAGTCGTGCGTCGAGGCGGCCCTCTCCCGTGTCGCCGACCACGGCGTACGGGTGGTGTGCGCGGGGCGCACCGATACCGGGGTGCACGCCCTTTCCCAGGCGATCCACTTCGATAGCGAGGCGATGCGGGACGAGCGTGCCTGGGTGTTCGGCGGCAACACCTACCTCCCGAGCGACGTGAGTATCTTGTGGGCCCGGCCGGTGCGAGATGACTTTCATGCCCGCTACTCCGCCACCGCTCGTGTCTATCGCTACGTGATCCTGAATCGCTCGGCGCGGCCGGGTCTCTTCGCTTCCCGAGTCACCTGGGAATACCGGCCGCTCTGCGAGACACTCATGCGCGAGGCGGCGTGCTACTTACTCGGCGAGCACGACTTCTCCGCCTTCCGTGCCCAGGGCTGCCAGGCCGGACATGCCGTTCGCACCATCCACCGGCTGGAAGTGGATCGTGAGGAGGATCGGGTCTCGATCGAAATCGAGGCCAACGCCTATCTCTACCACATGGTGCGCAACATCGCTGGCGTGCTCATGGCCATCGGACGGGGCATCGCTGCCCCGGTGTGGGCGCATCAGGTCCTAGAGGCACGCCGGCGGGCGCAAGGCGGGGTCACCGCACCCGCGTCGGGCCTCTACTTGACGGCTGTCCGCTACCCCGCGGCGTACGGGATCCCGGGGCAGGACGCGGTGGTGCCGGGGTTTTCGCGTCAGAACCTATCCTCGAAATCGCGTGGGCGGGTGCGCCGACACCCTGTGGTGACCGCGTGAAAAACCGGCCGCAGCCCTCGTCAACTGCCCACCGGTCGGTCTCTCATAGGATGTTGTGGGTGGCCGCGAGCGGCCATCGGAAGCACGGGCCGGAGCCGTCGCATGATGCGCTCGGCGGTCGCGCCGTAGGCGGCCAACACTGGCCTCATCGAGGCTAACCTGCGTTTCCCCCGGGGTCAGCTTCGCTCGGCGGAAGTCATGATGTCTAGGCATGGGGCTTCAGTTCCCCAAATGTGGTCTCTATTCATGCCGCCGAAGAGCTAGACGAGGACAACTTCACGATCCTCGATCGCGAAAACATCATCCTCACCGGCGAAATCATCGAGCGCCAGCGCGACCGCCAAACCCGTGAGGTCAAATGTGTCGTCCGCGGTTTCGCACTCGATGACCTCGAAGGAGAACCCATTGTCAAAATTGGACCCACCGGAAGACTGGTCGTCATTACCGTAAGCGATAGAGCCAATAGCCGCAGGGGGCCTCGTACACAGAGGGCTCTTGGAGTGGAGCCGGCGGAGAGCTTCTGGATGCCGGACTGGCGGGTCCCGATGGAACCGAGGTAGAGCACGTCCGCGTCCTTCGCATCGGAGACCTCGGCGACCGCGATGGGCTCCTTATGGACATCCAGACCGACGTAGAGTGTGCTAGTGTGGTGTCCAATAAATAACTGGACAGACAACCTTGATCAGCGTTATGCTTGGGTATGGACTTCTCCACCGAACTTTCGTCTGCCGAGCGGCAGCAGATTCAGCAGTGGGTGGCGGCCCACGG
>JALZID010000163.1 GCA_030860485.1 Pseudomonadota bacterium
CGCTGCTCGGTCTCGGCAAAGGCCCGCACGCCGCTCCACGATTGCTCGACGCCGCGCCTTGCTTCATCGATACTATGAGTCATCGAAGCCTCCTCTCTCGGTGGTCACATGGTTTCCCAACCGTGATCGAGTTTTGGAGGCTTCGTCGATCCCCTACCCCCTGCAAATCCCTAGGATTCTGCGGGATCAGCGTTACGCAAAGTGGGAAATGCACCCTATTCCGAAGTCGGCTTTGGAAGAAGCACAGGTGATCGATTCAGAGCTTATTCGTGCTTTGCCCTCTTCATCGGAAGGCTTGGCGATTTCCGGAAAAACCGCATACGTCGTCGTTGATGGCGACGCGGGGAAAGACGGGGTCTGCAAAGAGCCGGCTAGGTACGAGATTGTGTCCTTGCCTTAGATTGCCATGGCGTCCGCGAGGGCCAGCCTCCGGGGCTTATTGGGCAGCAGTCCCCGTATCGCCAAGGCGAGTTCAGGCGGGTCCTCGATCCTCACCGCCCGTCTCCGCAGATCTCCATCAGCCTCGCCGCCAACTTCGGGCTCCTTCCCTCCTCCTCGTGCTTCATGAACACGTAGGCCTCGCGCCAGGGCTGCTCGCGAATGCGCCGGGCCCAGTGCTGCAGCTCCTGGTCGCTGAAGTCCTCGCGCCGCAGCCGCAGGTAACCCCAGTCGCTGGTGGCGACCAGCGGCGCGGCGGGCCCTTCGCCGGTGTCGGCTACGCAGAGCGCGGCGCCGTGGGCGCGAAGTGTCTCGTAGACCTCGTCCGCAAACCACGACCGGTGCCGAAACTCGAACGCCACCCGGCGCTGCTCGGGTAGCTCGCGGAGGAAGCTCTTCAGCAGCGGCACGTCCTGCCTGAAGTATGGCGGGAGCTGGAACAGCAGTGGTCCGAGCCTCGGTCCGAGCGTCGAAGCGCTGTGCACGAGATACGCCATCAGCTCGCCGCAGTCCTGGAGCCGCTTGTCGTGCGTGACGCGGCGCGGCGCCTTGAGCACGAACGAGAAGTGCTCGGGCACCTGCTCCGCCCATCCCCGCAGCAAACCCTCCGTCGGCATGCGGTAGAACGTGTTGTTGATCTCGACCGTTTGGAACCGCTCGGCGTACCAGCGCAGCATGTCCTTCGCCGCGATCTTCTTAGGGTAGAAGGTTCCCTTCCACTCGGCATACGAGTAGCCGCTGGTTCCGACCAGCACGCGCACGCGGATGTCCGTTCCTGTATCCATTCGGCCGCCGCGGTGGTCAGCTCGTCCAGCACCCGCTCATCGGTCCGGCCGCTGCGCTTGAGCACGTGGAACGAGTGGTCCGCGTGCTGGATCACCCGCAGCGTGGCGATCCGGTGCGCTCTCAGGCGCTCCTAATTTCCAGCAAGCACCCATCTGTCACCCGCTTCCAGTGCCTCCTTATGCGTGGTATAGACCAGAGGAGCGAAATTGAACGAAATTTTATCCCGCACCACCACACGCTGTAACTCCCAGGGTTCAACAGGATGATGGGTATCCGATCGTCTGATCTCATAATGTCTGTGATTGTGACTCTGCCTGTGCATGGTTATCTCCTTTCTGGCAAGTCTCTCGGCAGATCTCAGTTTTCCCACTTGCGGGGGCTGCCTCAGTCAGCCGGGGGAAAGATATCGACCTCGAGCGAGCCGGGATTTCGATTTATTGGCCTCAAAGGGGGGGCCGCATGGGCGGAAAACGCGGCCGTCACCGATTCCATCTTGAGCGCGCCGAGATGCCGCTCGCCAATTTCGGCCCCACAATTCGTCAGGCGAACGGCGGCGTGCACCCTCTCTGCCCGCCGCCCCGTGGCTCATGTACGAACGCGTGGTTTCGCTTCGTTGACCTTGATATTTCGGCCACCCACTTCCTTCATATTGAGCGCAATGATAGCCTCTCGGGCTCCTCTGTCGCCCATCCCGACGAAACCAAAACCACGGAATTCACCGGAATACCGATCGGTGATTAGATCGACAGAGTCGACCTCTCCGTACGGTTCAAACAGTTTGCGAGTTTCCTCTTCAGTCGTACTGCGGGATAAATTTCCTACATAAATGTTCATTGCAAAATATCTCCTCGCCCGCCTTTAGCGGACACGATCAATTAAGGTTCCCCCGACTGGTCTTCAGTCAGAGGGTTCGGCTCAGTGCCAGCGGAGGGTATTGGACGAGAGCTTCAGCAAGGGAGCGGTGATTGGAAACGCGCTACTTCCAGCAAAGGGGTCATCAAACGCCCGGTCTAGAGGACACTTTAAGGATTGACAGGTTAGCACGTTGGGCTCACTTATGCAAGCTTTTTTTTGAGAAGGAAGGGCGCCATCCGCCGGCGCGAGACATCGCCTCCTCGAGTACGTGTTCGACCAGCCGATCCGCCCGCAGCCGCCGGCCCACACCGGACCTTTGCGGTTCGACTTTCTCCACCGCCACCGGCGCACCCGCGTCCGGGGCGAGGACTGCCACCTCCGCGTCGCCCGAAGCCGCGACAGCCACCCATGACCCGGCCGGGGCAGCCCAAACCACCTGTCCCCGCCCCCACGCGAACCACCCCCACCGACCGCCCGTCCGGCGCATCGGTAGCTGTTGCACGACCGTATTGAAATTCCTATGCTTTGTTTTTATGAAAGTCGGACTAGTCATTCTATCGGTCTTGTTCGTCGCTCTGACCGGCATGGGACAGGAGCGCGTTCGACCGCGGTGGTCGATCTCTGCGATCGAGCAGCGCATCCACGAATCGATCAACGCGGAGCGGGTTCGAAACCGCTTGCCCCGTCTGGAGCTGGACGAAGACCTGTCGCGCATCGCGCGAGCGCACAGCCTCGACATGGCGACTGGGGACTTCTTTGATCATGTGAATCCAGAGGGCAAGACACCCTCGGACCGCGGCGACGCAGGCGGCTTTTCCTGCCGGAAGGCCCTGCCCGATGGGTCGTACGCTATCGGGCTTGCCGAGAACCTCTTCCAAAACAATCTCTACGACCGGATCATGTTCGTCGACGGCAAAGCGTCATACGCTTGGAACTCTCTCGAACACATTGCGGCGACGACCGTGCAAGGGTGGATGAAGAGTCGAGGTCATCGGACGAATATCTTGAACCGCAACCATGACAGGTCGGGCATCGGTATTGCGCTGACACCGGACGACAAGGTCCTGATCACGCAACTGTTCTGCTGATCGGCCGCGGCGTCCTCGAGACGCTAGGCGTGGTTTTTAACATACCCCCGTGTGACGAACCGACACGCGGGTCTTTGCCGGCAGGATCAAGGCGTCGAGACTGACAGTACCCGGGCCGCTAGCGCACTCGACGCGGCGTGCGCCGGGCACGGTGCACGTCGCGAACAGCGCCGCGCTGAAAGGCCCATGGCCCATCACCGCCCGGGCGGCCTACCGGTTGTCGCTGCTGGCGCTGGTCGGCGATGGCCAGTCGGAGGCGCTCGCCGGGCCGGTGGCGGAGCTGGCGCGCGTGCGCCTCGCGTTGACCCTGTCCGATGCGCGCCGCCTGATCGGCCGTGTGGCAGAGTCGAGCGCGGGCATGCTCACGCTCTCGACGCGCGAGGGAAGGGATTACCGATTGAAGCGGGAAACTAGGTCGCCACTCGCGCCCGCTACTGGGGAATACATGTTGCCATCGCTTTCTCGTAAGCGTCCCGTTGTTGCATTCTTGTTATAAGGCACTTCCATTGTTCGGTAGTATATGCCATCCCTTTGCTACGGCATTGGTCGAGAAACCTCTGTCGAGTCGTGTCGGTTACCTTAAGCTGATCGGATTTCATATTCATCGCTTCCTTGCATAAGGATGCCTGCTCACTGCATGCCGAGAGCCCGAGAGAAATAAGCAACACAAGAACGGCGGTCCACCATACGTTGGTCGTCATCGAGATCAATGCCTCTCTTGCCTATCAAATATAAAACAGAAGGTCTCACTCATAACCCCACGCCGCCCAAAGGTCGGGCTCCAATGCGTTGTGCGGTAGTGTACAGGCAAACGGCCTTACCCGTATATTCTGGGGCGACATAGTGCAGTAAAGGGCGATACGAAGGGAAGCTTAGGGGCAAATCTGGCTCGTGAGCACGGAGATCGGTGCGCTCTCGACCCTGCTCGGGATCGGCGGGGGGACGCCGTGCCGCTCCTGGTCTATTGCAACGTGCCCATCCACCAGGCCGTGGGCACCTCGGCGGCCTGTGGTCTGCCCATCGCCGTCGCCGGGGCCATCGGCTTCGTCGTGGCCGACTGGGGCGAGGTCGGGCTACCGGCCGGCAGCAGCGGCTACGTCTTGGCCACGGTGGCGGCCGTGGTGGCCGGGAGCGCCTTCCCCGCCCCCCTCGGCGCGCGCCTCGCCCATGCCCTGCCGGTCGCGACCCTACGCCGGGGGTTCGCGGCGGTGGTCGCGCTCATCGGCCCAGGATGGTGGTGTAGCGGGCTCGATCCAGGCGCTTGGCCGGGGACGCGCCTATCGAACCCGGCCTCAGGCTAGGAAAGGGAGGTCGGCGGCGATTACGGGTCTGCCGGGCTAGCGCTCTCGGCGGCGCCGGTACCCAACCGCGCGAGCACGGGGAGTAAAAACAGGCACGCGCCGACGGCGGCGATGATGCCGAGATCCATGACCAGGCCGAAGTTCTGTAAAGCAGGCTGGCTGGTGAGCATGGGCACGCCGAAACCGATGCACGACGCGAGGCCGGTGAGCAGGATGGGTACGCCGATGTGCGCGTAGAGGTGCCCATAGTCGCGCTCGTGTTCGAGCGCCATGAGCACGTGCAGGCTGTAATCAATGCAGAGTCCGATGAGGAGCGGCACGCACAAGAGCGAGAGCGGGCTCAGCGCGACGCCGGTGACTAACAGCAGCGCGCCGAAAAGGAGGAACGAGAGGCCGAGGGCGGCGAAATTGAGCAATACCATGCGCAGGGAACGCTGGGCGATGGCGCACAGGACGAAGATGGCCGCGAGCACCCAGACGCTCAGGCGACGGAGATCGGCGAGCGCGATCTGGTTGAGCTCGTCTTTGAGCGTGATCCAGCTCACCGGCAGCACGTCCGCAGCGGCGAGCGCCAGGCCGTCGGGCGGCGCCGGGCGCTCGGCGGCGCCCGGGAGGCGCACGATGGCGCGACACCGATCGCGGTCTTCCCGGTAGAGTTTGCGGAGGAGCGGGGACACGGCGGCGAAGGCGTCGTCTGCCCCGGCGGCGGCGCGATCGAGGGTCTCGGCCAGGGTGAGGGTAGGGCCGCTCCATTCGCTGCCGAGGCCGCGTGAATCGAAGGCGGCGCGCAGTCGTGGGGTGATGTCGTCTTTCCATCGTGCGCAGTTTTCACGTTGGTGTGCGGGTGCGGGCAGGAAGGCACTCTGCGGCGAGCGACGGCCGCCGGTGACGCGCACGGCGAGATCGTCGGCGGCCTGCCGGACGGCATCGCAGTTTGGCGCCTCGACGAGGTAAATCGCATCGCGCCAGCTCGGATCGCCCCTGGCGAGGAGCTCTTGGCCGCGAAAAGCGGCGGTCTCCGTCGGCTTCAGGCGCTCGAGATCGGGCGCGTAGAGCGCGGCGGGGGCGCGCCAGAGCCAGGCGGCGGCGATGAGGCCGACGACCGTAGCGAGCGCGAGCAGCGCTCGGCCGCGGCGCGCCATCGTCCGGGCCATCGCGCCGCTCATGCGTTTTAGAAAAGGGGGCGGTTTCGGTGGGCGGTCGGCCCATGCGGCGGGGAGCAGCCAGGTGGCGAAGCATGCCGACGCCAGGAGCCCCGCGGCCACCAGCACGGCGAGCTGGCGTAGCCCGGGCAGGGACGAAAACGCGAGGACCAGGAACGCCGCCGCCGTCGTCAGCGCGCTGAACCGGATCCCGCGGCAGAGCCGCGCCCACACCGCACCGTCGTCCCGAAAATCCGAGGCGAAATGGTGATAGACGAGGATGCTGTAATCCATGCTGATCCCGAGCAGGATGCAGGCGAAGCCCATGCTGATCACATTGAGCGAGCCGATGCCGAGGCGCGCGGCGATGAGGCTTACGCCGAGGGCGAGAAACTGCGCGAGTAATATCCAGCCGAGCGGCGTCAAGGTGCGGTAGAAGGCCCAGAACGCCGCGCTGACGAGCACGGTGGCAACGACGATCATCAAGCGCATTTCGCGGCGCATCTGCGTCGAGATCTCGGCCGTGAAAGCGGGGCGGCCGGTGAGCAGGAGGCGCGTCTCGCCGGGCAAGGTGCGTCGCACGGCGCTGTGGATCGCAGTAGCGAACGCCTCGCACTCGTCGAAGGTGATGAGCGGGCGCGTGGCGGTGACGGTGAGCGAGGTCGCGGGCCCTTCGGTCCATTGGAACCGCCTGTCGCCTTGCTCCGCGCCGAGCACATCGAGGACGCCGAGCGGGTCGAATCGCCGCCGCGCCAGCTCTCCCGGGTCGAGCGCGCCGGCCAGCACCGAGGGCAGATCATCGAGCCTCGCGTGCATCGGCCCCGGCTCGAGCGCGGCAACGACCCGCGTGAACGGCTCGGCCGCAAGGTTCCAGATCGCCCACGCGGCGAGCTGTGGCGCGGCTTTCAACCACTCACCGCCGGACGCTTCGACCGACTCGACACCCGGTAGCGCGGCGAGGGCGGGCCGCAATTTGTGAAAAACCGCGTCACGCCCGGCGCCGGGCAGCGTGTCGTCGAGGACCAGGATCACCTCGCGGTCGCTGACGAACTGACGCTGGAACCGATCGAGCCCGCGCACGCTCGGCAATTCCCGAGGGAACAACGCCAGCAACTCGGTTTCCAGCCGGATCGTCCACCCGGCCCACCCGGCCCCCGCCACGAGCGCGAGGACGACAATGATGCGCGGCAATCGGCCGGATGCGAGTACGGAGCGCGACATGAATCGAGTGGCGTGGCCTAGGGGTAGGTAGACAAGACGGCGGGGCACCGCCGCTCGCTATCGGTGAAGGCGGATCTCGACGGCTGTTTTCATGAGCGTCGTGTCACTGCCCGCGTCAGAGACGAGTCCCGCCGTTTCGCCACAGAGCCACGCGACGGCTTGCGGCCTTGCCAGAACGCACCCGCGTTCGCCGCCCGCGAGGTCGGCAGGCGTTTGCAGGATTGCATGGACTCCGCGTCCTGTGCAAGACTTGGATGCTCGCCTCCCACGGGACAAGCCGATGACGGGCAATGCTTCACGCGAGGAAATCTCCTATCAGGAACGGCAAGTGCCGCATCCTGTCCTCGACAGATACTACGCCAGCGAGCGGGACAGGCGGCCATTCGTTCTCGACTTATTCGACGGCGCCGCGAGATATTATGACCTCTGCTGTGCGCTGCTGTCGCTCGGCTCCGGCCAATCCTATCGCCGCGCGGCGCTCAAGCGCTCCGGGCTTTGCGCCGGCATGACGCTCCTCGATGTCGCCGTGGGCACGGGTCTCGTGGCACGGGCGGCCATGGACATCCTCCATCACCCCCGCTCCGTGACCGGACTCGACCCCAGCAGTGGGATGTTGCGAGAAGCACGGCAGACCCTGGCCATTCCGCTGGTGCTGGGCACGGCAGAGAAACTGCCGTTCGGAAGCGATCGCTTCGATCGCTTGAGCATGGGGTATGCGCTTCGGCACGTCGCCGACCTGGGGGTGAGCTTCAGGGAATGCCTGCGGGTCTTGAAACCGGGAGGCCGTATCCTGATCCTGGAGATATCCCGTCCTTCGTCGTTCGTCGGGCGCTTTTTCGTCCAGATCTACTTGCAGAAAGTCCTGCCCCCGATCGTGCGCATCCTCACCAGGAGCGGCCACGCCCAGATGCTGATGACCTATTATTGGGACACGATCGCGGAATGCGTCGAACCCGCTTTGATCCTGGAGATCCTGGGCACGAGCGGCTTCGGTAGGGTCGAGCGCCGGGTAGTTGGCGGGATATTCAGCGAATACACGGGCGTCAAACCGGCGATATGACTCACGACACCATCGGCGCCTGGAGTTTAAAATAATACCCATCAATATTAAAAAGTTATGGATGGGATCACGGTATCGCGAGGGCGGCCGGATCGATGCCGCGGAGCCCCCAGCGCCCGAGCAGCCTCACAAGTCCGCAACCGTAGCGGGACGCGACCTTGACCCCCGAAGCCTGAAGCGCTACCTGCCGCTCGATGTGGTCGTGAGCCGCGACCCTCAGGAAATTTGGGCCCGCCTCCACCCATTCGCGCCCCGCGCGTTGCATCGCCGCCATCCGCCCATCGTAGAAATAGGCCACCAGATTGAACCAGGCGTCGAGGTTCGCCATTTGGGCGGAGGTGTATCGCGCGATCGCCGAAGCCAACTCGAGCGGAGAGCGGCCGTGTATCAGCGGTGTCAGCCCCTCGGCGAGGAGCTCCGCGGACAGCAGCGCGAGAGACACTCCTGGGGAAAGCATCGGATCGACGAAACCCAGGGCGTCTCCCACCATCACCCAGCCGGGACCGTAACCGCGCTTGGAGATGAGTTGGTAGTTGGAATACGTCGCGACGGGTGTCACGCGCCGGGCATCTCCGACTAGCGCGGTCAGCGGCGGTTCCAGGGCGATCGCGTTCGTGAGCCTCTCCTCCGCCGTGTTTCCCAAGCGCTCAAGGTCGGTCCGTCCCACCACGATACCGACCGATAATCGGTCTCGTAAGGGAATGCACCAGCTCCACCCGGCCCTGAGGCGTGTAATCACGACCTGTCCGATCGCTTCTTCCCACCGAAACCCCTCGTAGTGGGCGAAATGAGCGACATCGTTCCGTGGACCGATGCGCGTAGGGATATCCAGGATGCGGGCCACCAGCCGGCTGCGTCCCGTGGCGTCCACGATGAGATCGGGCGGCCGGCCGCGCCAGTGGGATGCCGCCGCCAGCGTCTCCGCGGCGAGTGCGAGCTCGATTCCGGACTCTCGAGAGGCCCGCTCCACGCGAGCGCGGCTGCGTACGATCCGCGCCCCCGAGGCCGTTGCATTGGCGAGCAGGACCTCGTCGAATCGTGGCCGTGGAACGTTGTAGGCATAAGGGGGCACGGCCGGCGCGAAGCGTGCGAAGGTAAAGCCGAAGCGGTCGGTGGGGGACCAGACGAAGGACGCGCCGGGTTTCTTGAGCCCAATGGTCGCTATCTGTTCCTCGACGCCCAGACGTCTCAGCATCGGTATCACGGCGGGGACCAGGGACTCGCCCACCAGCAACTCGGGACGCCGCCCGAGCTCGAAAAGCGTCACCTCGGCCCCGCGGCCGGCCAGGATCGCGGCCAGGGCCGATCCCGACGGGCCGGACCCCAGGACAGCTACCCGCAGAACGCCGTTGTTCGGCTCGTTTGCGGTTGCGCGCATGATCCGCCGCGTACCCCTCTACCAACCATATGAAGGTTCGCATGATTCTACACGGCGAGCGCCGTAGTGTCCCCCAGCGGCGAGCGGTGACCGGGGGCCATCGAGGGGCGTGATACCCCAGGGGAGCGCGATGCCGTGTTGCGGCTTCCGTCACGGCGCGGGCGCCAGTGAGCGAGGCGTGCTGCACGGCCCGGGACGTATCGTCCGCGACCCAGGCCGGATGACCGTGGGCGCCGCCCGGCGGCCCAGATCTGCGTGGCGAAGACCGAGTTAGCGCGTCAATTTGCAACGCGCGTTGTTGCTATCGCGGCTCGCGACCGAGTTTGTGGAAACGCTTTGATAAAGAAAAGGGCTGAACACCTCCAAGCTCGAGGAGCACGTCGGCACGACAAAACCTGCCGCCCCAGGCATCGCGATGCAACCACAGTTACGCGCGCCTGGTTCAGGCGACCGTATTCTCATCGGCCGGCGGCCGCGGCGGATGCTCTTGGGAGGGGTTGTCACTTCCTCCAGTTTTCCGTTGCCGCTTCTCTTCTTTTTTCTGTTTCTTGGCTATGTCTCTCTGACGCTTCGCGAACGCATAGTTGGGTTTTGGCATTTGTGATCTCTGAGGAATAAGGGGGTCGCAGTGATTTATTTCCGTGCATCTTCAAGAGGCATAGTACTCCTGGACTGCTGAACTGTCCAACGTGCGAGTCCTGGGCCTGGGATCGGGGACTTTTCGGGCACTTCATCGGCCCGAGGCACTATGTTTCGGGGCGTTTTCGCGTCTCGGGCGAGCGAGGGCCACGGGGGATTATGGGCTCAGGGCCTGCGTACCGGATCGGGAGTCGGTTCGGGATCAGACCATTTGGAGGCGATCGAAAGCCAGGGCCAGGGATTGGCCCTATTTGCCACGCGGAAGCGCGGGTGCCCGCCCAAGCACGTCAATACACCCTATCGTTGCATAAATGTCGCTTGACTGAGGATCTCAGGCGGCTTGCACGGCTTCGAGGTAATGCAACAACTCCTCTTGGACCGCCGGATTGGCGGACATGCTTAGGGTGAGCTGCCCCTGAGG
>JALZID010000164.1 GCA_030860485.1 Pseudomonadota bacterium
CCAGGCTGGCCATGCATCGTCATCGACTCCGCTCTTCAGTGTCTCGCTACCTGCACATTATCCCTTAGCCATGACTCGCTGTAAACCACAATTCGCCGTGACAAAGACAATTTTTAGAGGTGCCCTAGTGGGGGTCTCTTCAGAGCAGCACTGGTTCCCAGCCAAATTCCTCGACGATCCGAAAGACGTCGGTATCGCTCACGATCCCGACCGGGATGTCGTGCTCCTCGACCACGACGCGCCGGATGCTCGACTCGACCATGCGCGAGGCGCATTCCTGCAGCGACATGTCGGTGGGTACCGTGACGAGCGGTTTGCTCGCGATCTCCTCGACCTTGACGCGCGCCGGAGAACGGTTGGCGTGCACGATGCGGCTGATGATGTCGCGCTGGGTCATGATGGCCCAAAGCCCGTCCGTGCCGGGCTCGACGACCACGCTGCTGATCCCGCGCTCGCGCATCAGATGCATGACCTCGCTCACGGCCACCCCGGGCTTGACGGTCATGATGGGGCTCGCGATGTCGCCGACCGTGTGTGGCGTCCGTCCGGAGGCCTTCATCTCCGCGATGGGCTCCGCGATACGGCGGGCCTCGCGCTCGCGACGCTCTTCTTCGACGGCGCGTTCCCGCTCCGCACGCCGCGCCCCGATGTCCACCTCCGCCCCCATCTCCTCGATGAGCGCGTCGGCGAAACCGCTGGTCGAGACCTCGGTGGCCCCTGCCATAAGGCGCGCGAAGTCGTAGGTGACGATCTTCTTCTGGATGACCTCGGGAAAGGCGAAGGTGATGAGATCGGCGGCCTCCTTCCAACCCAGGTATTCGAGCATCATGACCCCGCTGAAGAGCAGGGAGCCCGGATTGACCTTGTCGAGGTTGGCGTATTTCGGGGCGGTGCCATGGGTGGCCTCGAACACCGCAACATGGTCCGCCATGTTGGCGCCGGGGGCGATGCCGACGCCGCCGACCTCGGCCGCGATGGCATCCGAAAGATAATCGCCGTTCAGGTTGGTGGTCGCGATGACATCGAACTCGTTGGGGCGTAGCAGCATGAGCTGGAACATGATGTCGGCGATGCGGTCCTTGATGACCACGCGGCCTTCCGGACGCTTGCCCCCGTAGACGCCGAACAGATCGGCCTCGGTGACGGTCTCATCCGCGAACTCCTCGCGGGCGACCTCGTAGCCCCATTGCCGGAAGGCGCCCTCGGTGTATTTCTGGATGTTGCCCTTATGGACCAGGGTGACGCTCTCCCGCCCATTGTCCAGGGCGTAGCGGATGGCCTTGCGCACCAGGCGCTTGCTGCCGAAGGCGCTCATGGGCTTGATGCCGAGCCCGGAGTCTTCGAAGAACTCGGCCTCGAATTCGGTCTTAAGGAACGCCTCGAGCTTCCTGGCCTCGGGGCTGCCGGCGCGGTACTCGATTCCGGCATAGACGTCTTCGGTGTTCTCGCGGTAGATCACGACGTCAACCAACTCGGGGGCGCGGAGCGGCGAGGGCACGCCTGGGTAGTAGCGCACCGGCCGCACGCAGGCGTAGAGATCGAGGTCCTGCCGGAGCGCCACGTTGAGCGAGCGGAAACCGCCTCCGACGGGTGTGGTCAGCGGGCCTTTGATGGAGACGATGATGTCTTGCAGGACCTCCTTGGCCTCCTCGGGAAAGAAATCGCCGTCGTATTTCTCGGAGGCCTTCTCGCCCATGTAGAGCTCCATCCAGTGGATCTTGCGCCGGCCGCCGTAGGCCTGCTCGACCGCCGCGTCCCAGACCCGCAGGCAGGCCCGGGTGATGTCCGGCCCGATCCCGTCGCCCTCGACGAAGCCCAAGATCGGATCGTCGGGCACCCGCAGCCGCCCGTTCTCCACCGTGATCTTGGTGCCCGCTTCGGGGTATTTGATATGCCGATAGCCCATTACCCTGCTCCCCATGCCGTGGCCGCAACGTCTCATTCTAACTCCCCCGTGGGGTTTGACGAGCAAGCCGGTTCGGGGAGCATCCGGAGGGTCGTGACACGGGTCTTCCGCGGCTGCTAGACTTTGAGGCATTACCGAACAGTGGGGGCAGGGGATTAGGTGCCGGATCGGCGGGCGGTGATACAGGGCATCCTCGGTCTCGGGGTCGCGGCCGGCACGCGGGTACTCCTGCCGGGGATGACCTGGGGTTGCGAGCGCCTCCGTGACCCACAGGGGGATGGGTCGGTCGGAGGATCGGGGTTGCTGGAGGCCCTGCCCGGGAAATGGCCGCTCATCCGGCGCACCCGGCGGCCTCCTAACTTCGAGACCCCGCTGTCGTATTTCAATGACTGGCTGACCCCGAACCGCGCCTTCTACGTGCGCTATCACGGTGCCGTGATCCCGGAGATCGATGGGCGAGGGTGGCGCCTGCGGATCGGGGGGCCGTCCGTGCAGCGGCCCGTGGAGCTCTCTCAGGAGGAGCTCAGGCGGGATTTCGAGTGGGTCGAGGTGGTCGCCGTGAACCAATGCTCGGGCAATCGCCGCGGCCTGTTCGAGCCGCGCGTTCCGGGGGTCCAATGGGGTTATGGTGCCATGGGTAACGCGCGCTGGCAGGGGGTCAGGCTCGGCGATCTCCTGCGGCGAGCGGGTCTCGGTAAGAACGCGGTCGAAGTGGTGTTTCAGGGCGCCGACTCGCCGGTCCTGCCCGCGACCCCGGATTTCGTCAAGAGCCTGCCTTTGCCCAAGGCCTTGCACGAAGACACGCTGGTGGCCCTGGAGATGAACGGGGAACCGCTCCCGCATTGGCACGGCGCGCCGGCGCGCCTGGTGGTTCCGGGTTGGACCGCAACGTATTGGATGAAGCACCTCACGGCCATCGAGGTGGTAGCGCAGCCCTGCGATAGTTTCTGGATGCAGACCGCCTACCGGATCCCCAAGGGCGCGTTTCCAGCCGGCGAGCGCTTCGATTCCCAGGACACCGGGGTGACGAGCCCAATCACCGAGATCCTGATCAACTCCGTGGTCACCAACCTGGAGGACGGTGCGCGTTTCTCCTTCGGCCGGCAGATCGAGGCTAAAGGCATCGCCTGGGACGGCGGTCACGGGATCCGGGAGGTCGCGGTGTCGCTCGACGAGGGTCGCTCGTGGCGTCCCGCGGAGCTCGAGCCGGACCGCGGGCGCTATGCCTTTCGCCCATGGGTCTACCGGTTCACGCCGGGGACGAAGGGCGGCCATAGCCTGTGGGCCAAGGCCACGAGCCGGAGCGGCGAGACCCAGGGCCTTACACTCATCGCCAACCCGGCGGGCTATCATCACAACCGGGTGCAACGGCTCGGTATCGTGGTGGGGTGAGAGTTTGTGAAAAAACCTACTGCGCGGCAACGCGCGAAGCGCCTGGCTTGGGTACTGGCGCTTGCGGCACTCGCCCAGCCGGCACCTGCTGACGAAGGCCAGATCGTCCTCAAGGCCGGGCCCGGGAGAGAGCACGTCACGAGCCACTGCCGGACTTGCCACAGCCTCGATTACATCGAGATGAACGCCGGCTTCCTGGACCGCGCCGGCTGGGAGAAGAGCGTGAACAAGATGATCGACGTGATGCACGCCCCCATCCCCAAGAACGAAGTACCGGCGATCGTCGAGTACCTGACCGGGAGCTACGGCCGTTGACCACCGCGGGGGCCTACTGAGCCCCTGCGGGTCGAGTGACCCTCTCCTAGTCCCCTTCCACGACGTGCTTGAGGCGCCTCAAGGCGTCGGCCGATTCGGCTTGTATGCGGTTGCGTAGGGTGAGGAAATCACCGATCCCATCCATGAGGGCCGGCACGTTATAGGAGAGCTCCCGCTTCACACGGACGCCGCCGGGGGCCGCCAGGAACCCATAGATCAGGGTAGCCGTTCCGCCATCCGGGCACACCCCGCTCAGCACCCAGCGGTGTGGCGGGCGGAGCTCCCGGACCGTCCAGGTGATCCGGCCGCGCTTCCCGGCGACGAGGAAGTCCTCCGTGAAGGAATCGCCGAGCGCCGGAGGCGGGGTATCCGATGTGGTGCATGATGCCGTCCAATGCCACTGGGATTGGCGGCAGGCGCGGATCACGAATTCGAAGACCCGCTCCAGCGGCTGGTTGATGACGACGCTCGTGCGGATGTTCGGCATGGCTCGTCGTCCAGGATCCCCTGCAGCGTGTGCTTGCGCCTCGCGTCAGGCTCGTCCTGAGGCCGGGGTGATCGGCCCGGAGAAATGGCTAGAGGGCACGGGCACCAGCCTCCGCGATCTGGCCATCTTCCGAAGACTTGACACCGCTGACACCGATGGCGCCCACGATCTCGTTTTCGTAGAGGAGCGGGACGCCACCTTCGATCGGCAGCATCCCGGGCATCGCCAGATAGCCATAATGGCCGCTCGCCACCGTTTCCTCCCAGACTCTGGTAGGCCGCCGGAAAAGGAGTGCCGCGCGTGCCTTGGTGATGGCCACCTCGATGCTGCCGAGCTGCACGCGGTCGCGCTGCAGGTACATCAGATGGCCGCCGTCGTCCACCACGGCGAGGACCACGTTCCAGCCGTTCTGCTCCGCTTCGGCCTCGGCTGCGGCAACGACCCGCTTGACGTCATCGAGGCTGAGGATGTTTTTGTTGTACATGCTTCTTCCCGAGCACCGAGCCCTCATTCCAGGTGCGCGTGCCATTTTATGCCACATGAAAGTGCGGGACGATCTCCCAGTGCCGCAGAGCTCGGCTTTCGGCCGGGAGTGAGACGCAACCGGATCACGGCGGCCCGGGGTCTTCGATGGCTACGGAGCGCTTGGACCTCTAATAATGTTATGGGCCGCGGCGCTTAGATATCCGGCTGCACGATGAGGGTCTCGGTGCCGAGGCTCGTCTCGATGCGCCGGGCGCCCGCTTCGGCCTCCGCGCGAGTGACGTACGGGCCGGCCACGACCCGGTGGTAACCGCTGTTGGCGACCGGCCGGGCCGGGATCGGGGGGCCCATATGCCCGAGCATACGCGACACGCGGTGCGCGGCGTCGGGGCTTCGGTAGCTCCCGGCCTGGACATACCACTGGCCGTCGCCGGCGGGCGCGACATCGGCCTCTGCCGCGGCCGGGGCCTCTCGGGCCGAGACGGGCAAGGACGCGACCAGGTCTTCGATCGTGGGTTGTCCCGGTTCGACGGGGACCGGGAAGCCGCGCCCCAGCTTGGCGATGGACTCCGCACGGACCCAATCAATGCGCTTGCCACCCGCGTTACCGACGGCCTTCGCGAGCACGTGCTGTAGGGCATCCGGGGCGACCTTGGTACCGTCCAGCGGTGCATGGACCTCGAGGTGCAGGACGCCGTCATCCCAGGCGGCCAGATAAGGCTGGTCCACGATCCGCACTGGGGTGCCGACCGCGACCTTCTCGAAGAGCGGCTCGATGTCCTCGGGGAAGAGTTGAATGCAGCCGTGGCTGACCCGCATGCCTATCCCGCCGGGTTTGTTGGTGCCATGGATGAGGTAGCCCGGCACGGCCAGCCGCAGGGCATGGCGCCCGAGGGGGTTGTCGGGTCCTGGAGGTACGACCGCCGGCAGTGGATCGCCCGCCGCCGCGTGTTCGCGCCGGATCGATTCGGGCACGCGCCAGGTGGGGTTGGCGGCCCTTTCGGTCACCCGGGTCATTCCCATAGGGGTCGGCCATTCCTCGCGCCCGATCCCGATCGGGTGGGTGATGACGACTCGCGATTCGCCCGGACCGGGCTTGGGGTAGTAGAACAGCCGCAGCGCCGCCAGGTTGAGTACGATGCCCTCGCGCGGGGCGCGAGGGAGGATGTATCGGGTGGGAAGCAGGATGCGGGCGCCCGGCCGTGGCAGCCAGGGATCGACGGCGGGGTTGGCGGCCCGGATCTCTTCATAACCGAGGTCGTAGCGGCGCGCGATATCGACGAGGGTATCTTCCTCGCCGGCGGAAATGACATACAGTGCGCCGACCATGCCGGTGTCCTCCGACAAGGCGAAGGTATCGGTGCGCGGCGCGGGATCGGCCAGTACCACCGGTTCGTCCTCGTGCGCCAGCAAGGGTGGGCGTGGTGCGACGCGCTCGCCCCCCAGCCATTCGTCGACCTGGACCGGTGGGAGCCCCTGGCATCCGCTCAAACCGGAAACCAGTAGAATGAGCCCGGCGATGTGGGCCCGACAGAGCGCTGCCGATTGCGATGTGTTCATGCGACCCCCGCCACGCGCCGCAACACGGGGTGGCTTGATGTTTATTGTAACCTATATCGCTAAGTGATTGGGAGATCTAGGCAAAGTGTTCGAGTTGATCAAGGCGGGCGGATGGGTGATGGTGCCGATTATCCTGTGCTCCGTGGTGGCGTTCGCGATCGTGCTGGAGCGCCTGTGGAGCCTCCAAACCAGGCGCGTGGCGCCGCCGAACCTGGTGGCCCAGGTGTGGCAGTGGTTCAAGAACGGCCACCTGGATCACAAGCGCATCCAGCAACTGCGCGCCGGCTCGCCGCTCGGGCGTATCCTGGCCGCGGGGATCGCCAGCCACAACCGCACGCTCATGAAGGAGGACATCGAAGACGTGGGTCGCCACGTCGTCCATGAGCTTGAGCGCTATCTCAATACCTTGGGGACCATTGCGGCGGTGAGCCCCTTGCTGGGGCTGCTCGGTACCGTGACCGGGATGATCCGGGCCTTCTCGGCCATGAGCTCCCAGGGGGTCAGCGATCCGGCCGTGGTGTCGGGGGGCATCGCCGAGGCGCTCATCACCACCGCCGCCGGGCTCATGGTCGCGATCCCCGCCCTCATGGCCCATCGCTATCTGCGCGGGCGCATCGATAGCCTGGTCATCGCCATGGAGCAAGAGGCCTTCCGGCTCGTCGAAGTGATCCACGGCGAGCGTGACGACGAAGCGGTCTCTCCGGCGCGTGCCGTGCGATGAACCTGCGCCCGCGACGCCAGGACGATGTCGAGATCAACCTGATTTCGCTCATCGATGTGTTGCTGTTCCTGGTGATCTTCTTCATGGTATCGACGACCTTCGTGGAGAAATCCGAGATCGCATTGACGCTCCCCGAGGCGACCACCGATGCCCCGCCCGCCGCGGAGAACCAGATCGAAGTGACCATCGCGACGCACGGCGGCTATTACGTGAACGGCAACGCGCTCGCGGACACCGGTCTCACGACCGTAGAACGAGCTATGGCTGAGGCCGCCAAGCCTTTGCGGGACCCCGTCGTCATCATCAACGCCGACGCCAAGGCCACGCACCAATCGGTGGTCACTGCCCTGGACGCCGCGCGGCGCCTGGGGCTCCTGCGCGTGACCTTCGCGACGGAGGCGTCGGGGCAGCCTTAGCGCGCCGCTGTCACCACCAGGCGCTCCTCGATGGCGGCATAGAGGTCGAGCAGATGACGGGTGTTGGCGGCGAGATCGCCGCGTCCAATCCGGGAGCTCGAACGCATCCCCAACGTGCTACCGCCCTCCGCGGGCTCGACCTTGACCACGACGTCGTCCTTGAAACGCCACAAGGCGCTCTCGACCACGGCCGTGAGGCAGAGACCCGCCGGGTCTTCGGAGGCGATCCCCCAGCCCAGGCCCGCGATGGCCTCGCGTGCCGCCGCGTACAACCGATCGGGCGGCATTGCGTAGAAACGCGGCCGCAGCTCCGGAAACGGGTGATCGGCTCGGGTCTCCGCCACGTGGGTGCCGAGGTAGGTGACGAGCCGGGCCCATAATCCCGGGGGGTCCATCATCGGCGGCCGGTTCCCGATCAACCCCCCGGCGATCAGGCCCAGGACGAGAATGGATATAATCGAGAACGAAACGGTCAACATAGCGAGCCCGCGTGACACGGCGGACGATCCTTAACGAGCGTTCGGGTCCGTTGTCACGGTCCCAGTATACGCCGCCGATGGGCCGTGCCCCTCGTCCGGGGCAGGCTCGATGGATCGGCGCCACATAGGTGGTGTCCTGTAAACCGGCGGGTATGTGATGAAACGTTTGATATTGTATGTCAGTTTGATTTCCGGGGGTGACGCGATGGCGTGGGATGGCACGAGTTACAAACAACCGACACCGGACGAGATCCGGGCGCGGCTCACGGCGGAGCAGTTCCGGGTCACGCAGGAGGAGGGGACCGAGCCGGCGTTCCAGAACCCCTATTGGGACCACAAGAGGCCGGGGATCTACGTCGATGTCGTTTCCGGCGAGCCCCTGTTCAGCTCGCTTGACAAATACGATTCGGGAACCGGCTGGCCGAGCTTCTCGCGCCCGCTGGTGTCGGGCAACGTGGCCGAGCATCAGGATCGATCCTGGTTCATGGCGCGCACCGAGGTCCGCAGCAAGCACGCCGATTCCCATCTCGGCCATGTCTTCGACGACGGGCCGGCCCCGACCGGCAAGCGCTATTGCATGAACTCGGCCGCGCTGCGCTTCATTCCCAAGGAGGACCTTGCGAAGGAAGGCTATGGCGAATACGCCGGTCTGTTCCGTGCCGGCGACGATCGACAGGCGCCCTGATCCATCGATCCATCGCACTCCTTGCCGTATCGCTCCTATCGGCGCGTGGCTTCTCCGAGGGCCTCCCGCAACGGCGCGAGCCGTTGCCGCCCGACCGGGATCTCCTCGGCCGTGCCGGTGAGGGCGACCTTGTAGGCATCGTCGCCCGGCCGGGGCTTCAGGGCGCGCACCCGCGCCAGGTTGACCAGAAAGCTTTTGTGCACGCGAAAGAAGCCGTGAGCCTCCAACTCGTGGAGCGTCTGCCGTACCCCATCCAGGACCTCGTTCCCGACGAGGTGAACAGAGACGGTACCGCTAGGGTTGGCCTGGATGAAGATGACCTCATGGTGGGACACGTAGGCCGTTATCCGCTCGGTTTCGCCGAACCTATTTTTTGCGGAATAGGGTAGGGCAAGGGGTGGGGCGGGCTGAGACGCGCCGGCGAGGGTCTTGCGCGCACGTTGCAGTGCTTCGGACAATTGGGTGTCGTTGATCGGTTTGACCAGGAAATGATCGGGTTCGCAGTCGTAGGCGGCGAGCGCGTGCTCGGGGTGAGCGGTGACGAAGACGACGCGCGGTGGCCGTGGTAGGCGTTTGAGCCTGCGGCCGAGGTCCAAACCGGAGCTGTCCCCCTCCATCTGTATATCCAGGAAAACCAGGTTCGGCCTCGTGTCCTCTATGAGCTGCCAGGCCGCGCTCGCCTCGCCGGCCGCGCCGATCACCTCCACGTCGGGGTGCAGGGACAGGAGGAAAATCAACTCCTCGCGATTCAGCGGTTCATCGTCGATCACCGCGACGCGCAGATTACGGCCTCCGATCCCTGCAACCCGGTCGCGAACGATAAGGGCCAGTCCGCGATCCGGCCGCCGCGTTCCATGTCCACCACGATGCCGCTATGGGTGCCGACCATGGCGAGGAGCCCGAATACCGTGATCACGCGTAGCCGGCAGCGCCAGTCGATATCCGCCCCGCGCAACGCCCGCCGCAGCCATTCGATCCGGATGCAGACGAACGCCGTCGTCACCACCACGCATACCCGTTGCAGCAACTGGGCACTGTAGTCGAGCCAAAGAAACACCGGGTCCAGGCTGTCCATCGTGCCATAGTAGCAGGCCTCGCGGCCGACGGCCCGGCCTGTCACCGGCTCCTCCCGCCATTCACGGGCGATTTCCGGCAGGATCGCCGCTATCGTCTGTTACCGCTTTGGGACGACGCTACGATGGCGGCCGACCCATCGCTGTGAACAGGATGTGCGGCGATATCGGGCGGTCCAGGTAGACGGTTCCGGAGGTGTTCATGTCTCTTTCAACCAGCGTCATTCCTTTGCTCCTGCTATGTATCCTTGGGCGAACCCTGTTCCAATACTTCAGGCGCAAGGATAGCATCAAGCGGCGCAGGGCCTATATCGATGCGTTTGTCGTTCCAAGCAGAGTTACGCGAAAGCTCAAGGAGAGGTATCCCCACCTGAAAGTGCGCGACGTCGGCGATGTCATCAGCGAGCTGAAGGAGTACTTTCACATCATCCGCGAAAGCAGAGATAACGGCAACGAAGCGTCCTTATCCATGCCCTCGCAGATAGTCGATGACGCCTGGCATGAATTCATTCTTTGCACCCGTGAATACGCCGAGTTCTGTCAGCGGGCCTTTGGTCGTTTCCTGCACCATACACCCACCGAGGCGATGAAAAACCCTGCGCAGGCGCAGGAAGGGTTGGAGCGTACTTGGCGTGTGGCTTGTAATCGCGATGGCATCAGACCGATCCGGCGGCGTTACCCCGATACACTGTTTGCCCTGGATGCCCTCCTAGCCCGGATTTCTCACCGGTGGTATGGAAGAAGGCCGTACCTCGTGGTATAATATGTTCTGGATCAACAGGTTATGCCGATATACGAGGACGGCCTTATGAACACAGAGTGTAGCGCAGAGCGGATAGACTTTCACGGTCTTAGAGGGCGGGGGGTGGTGGGGCGG
>JALZID010000165.1 GCA_030860485.1 Pseudomonadota bacterium
CGCCCCGCATCCCCTGGCCGGCGCAGTGCCCGGCGCTGCCCCGGACCCGGATGTGTCCGCCGCGCATTTCGCGGCCGAGGTAGTCGCCGGCGCTGCCGTGGACCTCGATGCGGCCCTCGCTCATGCCGCCCGTGCGGTCGGCGAGCGAGAGCACCGCGCGTATCCCATCGACGTCGGTGCCGAGACCGGCGAAGAGCGGCTGGGTCGCGTCGTGCAGCAAAGCGGTCGCCCGTGCGTAGGCGGCGTCCCAGGTCGCCGGTATTCCCGCGATACGAGGTTCCGCACTGGGCGAGGGTCGGTCGAACCCCGCGACCGCACCCCGGGCACAACCGTTCTGCGCCACGCGCAGCGGCTCGCCCGCGCCGTTTTCGACGACCAGGTCATCGCAGATCAGGTTGCAGAAGGGGCAGGGGACGGAGGATAGGCGCGGTGCCGGGCGCCCGCCCAGCTCACCGGTGTGACCGATGGTGCCGAGGCCGTCGCCCGGTGCCGCCACGGTGCTCTCGCCTCCACCCGATGGCGACGATTCAACGTGTGACATCTCGGTAGCTTACGCGGGTCCCCAGCAACGAAAAGCGAGATGCCATTATCAGAAACGGTCTCGCCGTTTGCAACAAAGCCGAGGTGCCCGCCGCCCAGCCACGTCCCGGTGCCGGCTATCTCTGGGCCATGCTGCTCGCCCGCCTCTATGAAAGCCAGGCCCAGGGATGGGCCTGCCTGCCGCGCCGAGGATGCAAGTCTTCCCGCTCTCTTGCCCCCGTTGTGGGGAGCCGATGCGACTGATCGCCTTCGTCACCGAGGCGGGTTTCATGCAGCCCATCTTCAAACATCTCGGGGAGCCCACCACGCCACCGCGCATCGCCCCCCCTTCCCGGGGACCGCCACTCACTGAGGCGGACTTTGATCAGACCTCGCGCTACGCACCTCCTCAGGGCGAACCCCTGCCCCAGTATGAGTTGTACTGGTAAGCGCCTTCCCAACCCTCCTGCCGCTCAAGGTGACTTGCCCGCCTCCGGGAGACTCGCGTCCGGCCGCGGGGTGCTCGCCTTTGCGTTGCCCTTAAGCCCCAACAGCCACCCAGAACCCAGCCAGGGCCAGCCCAAACAGCCTCTTCCAGCCCCCGCGCGGACCCACCCACACCGGCCGGTCCGTCCGACCTAACTGCACCTGTTGCAACACCGCGTTGAACGTCCTATCCTTCGGCGAAGGCGAAAAGATCATTCCGATCCCGAAGATTTCGGCGGTGCAGGAAATGGAGGCTCTCGAAAACGGCTCGCTGCTATTCCGAGCTGTCAGTTACACGCAGCCCACCGCGTGGTTCCAGTGGCGCGAGGGCACAGGTCAGCCGGAGAAGACCGCGCTGCGCACCACGTCGCCGGTTTCGTTCGATGACATCGAAGTGACGCGGGAATTGGCGACATCAAAGGATGGCACAAGGGTTCCGCTGAACATCGTCCGCCGAAAGGGAACAAAGTTGAACGGCAAAAATCCGACGCTGCTTTACGGTTACGGCGGTTACGGCATCAGCCTATCGCCGAGCTTCGACTTCGCTCGCCGGCTCTGGTTCGACCGCGGCGGCATTTACGTCGTGGCGAACATCCGCGGAGGCGGCGAGTTCGGCGAGGAGTGGCATAAGCAAGGGCAACCTAACCAACAAGCAAAACGTCTTCGACGATTTCGCTGCCGCCGCGAAACACCTGATCGAACGCAAGTACACGCGACCGGAGAAGCTGGCGTTGATGGGCGGGAGGAACAGCGGACTGCTGATGGGGGCGATGATCACGCAGCATCCGCGGTTAATGCGCGCGGTTGTCGCGTCGGTCGCCATTTTCGACATGCTGCGGGTGGAGCTGGCGCCGAACGGCGCGTTCAACGTCACGGAATTGGCACCGTGAAAGATCCCGAGCAGTTCAAAGCGCTTTACGCCTACTTGCCGTATCACCACGTTGAAGACGGCACGAAGTATCCGGCGGTCCTCATGCTCACCGGCGCGAACGATGGCCGCGTGGCGCCTTACCACTTGCATCTGCTCAGTCTCGAGAACGACCGGCGCAACCTGGAGCGTGTCCGGGACATCGACCTGTATGGATTGCCGAAAGATTATTATCAGATATGCTGGTCGCCATGGGCAGCGGCCGTCGGCGTCGTCGTCGTCGGGCTGATGGGGGCCGGATCGGACTGGCGTTCTTGATCGTGATCTGACCTGGATTGTGCTTGCGACGATTGCTCGCATCGAGCGAGCCATTGAGGTGAAGAAATCGCGATGAAGATCGAGGATTACGGTCTGATCGGCGATACGCAGACTGTCGCGCTCGTTGGGCGCAATGGCTCAATCGACTGGCTCTGTCTCCCGCGCTTTGATTCGGGCGCCTGCTTTGCCGCGCTGCTCGGCGGCGAGGAACACGGCTGCTGGCAGATCGCGCCCGCGGAAGAGTTGATCGGCACGCGGCGCGCTTATCGGGAGGGCACGCTTGTCCTGGAGACGGAGTTCGAGACGGCGCGCGCCTGTGTGCGGCTGATCGACTGCATGCCACCGCGGCAGCGCGATGCGGATTTGGTGCGCGTGGTGCAGGGCGTGCGCGGTCGCGTGAGCATGAAGATGCGACTGATCGTGCGCTTCGACTACGGCTCGATCGTGCCGTGGATCCGCCGCGTGGACGATCGCCTCGAAGCCGTCGCGGGGCCGGATGGGCTCAGCTTTTGGTCCGGCGTCGAGACGCACGGGGAAGGGCTGACGACTGTCGCCGAGTTCGAGGTAAGCGAAGGGGAGACGATTCCGTTCGAGCTGCTCTGGCATCCTTCGCACGAGCCGCCGGAGAAACGGGGCGATGCCATGACTCAGATTGAGCAGACCGCACAGTGGTGGCGCGAATGGAGTTCGCAGACGAAATGCGAAGGCGAGTGGAGCGAGGCGATCCAGCGCTCACTGATTACTTTGAAGGCGCTCACTTACGTGCCGACGGGCGGCATTGTCGCCGCGCCGACGACCTCGCTCCCCGAGCAGATTGGTGGCGTGCGTAATTGGGATTATCGTTTCTGCTGGCTGCGCGACGCGACCTTCACCCTCTACGCGCTGATGCAAGGCGGGCACACCGACGAGGCCTGCGCGTGGCGCGACTGGCTGCTGCGCGCGGTGGCCGGCGACCCGAGCAAGCTGCAAATCATGTATGGCGCGGCGGGAGAACGCCGGCTCGAAGAACGAGAGCTGCCGTGGCTGCCGGGATACGAAAGCTCGGCGCCGGTGCGCGTCGGTAACGCGGCGTTCAGCCAGTTCCAGCTCGATGTTTATGGTGAGCTGATCGACGCCATGCACAAGGCGCGTTGTGCCGGGATTGAGTCGGAAACGAATTCGTGGAAGCTGCAACGCGCTGTGATGGAGTTCCTGGAGACTGCCTGGCGCGAGCCGGATGAAGGCATCTGGGAAGTGCGCGGCCCGCGCCGGCATTTCACGCATTCGAAGCTGATGGCGTGGGTCGCATTCGATCGCGCGGTGAAAGCAGTCGAGCAATTTGGGCACGAAGGGCCGGTGGAGCGCTGGCACTCGCATCGTGACGCGCTACGACAGGAGATCTGCGAACGCGGCTTCAACCCCGAGAAGAACGCGTTCGTGCAGGAGTATGGCGGGAAGGAACTGGACGCGAGTCTGCTCATGCTGCCGCTCGTCGGCTTCCTGCCGGCGGATGACGAGCGCGTGCGAGGCACGGTTGCGGCGATCGAGCGGGAGCTGCTCGTTGACGGCTTCGTGCTGCGCTATCGCACCGAGGAGCTGTCAAACGTCGATGGACTGCCGTCAGGCGAAGGGGCATTCTTGCTCTGCACATTTTGGCTGGCAGATAATTACGCGCTCGCCGGCCGCTTCGACGAAGCACGGGCGGTTTTCGAGCGGCTGCTCGCCATTCGCAACGATCTTGGACTTCTCGCCGAGCAATACGACCCACACGCCGGGCGCATGCTCGGCAATTTCCCGCAAGCCTTCTCGCACGTCGGCCTGGTGAACACCGCGCGCAACCTTTCGCGCGAAGGCGGTCCGGCGCAGCAGCGGCCGGAGCGCGAACAGGATGTGCCTCGATGATGCCGTATGCGGGATACGGGATGCGGGATGTGCGATGCGCGACCATCCCCGGAGCGCTTATCACGTCTCTCGCATCTTTTTTTTAGCGGGTTGCGCGGGGCAGCAGTCGGCTTTGGATCCGGCGGGGCAAGATGCCGAGCGCATCGCCGGCCTTTTCTGGTGGGACGGGCGGAGCTCTGCTTGTCTGGGCTGCCGTAGTCGCACTCGCCATTTACGCGATCCGGCGTCGCTCTTCGGCGAACCAGAAGCGTCCGGCAACGCTGCTGATCATCGGCGGCGGCGCGATCGTGCCGACGGTGGTGCTGACCATTTTGCTGGTTTACGGACTGGCGATGCTGCCGAAGACCATCGCGCGGGCGCCTGAAGGCAGCCTGAGAATCGCGGTGACCGGCGAGCAATGGTGGTGGCAGGTGCGCTATCAACCGCCGGACGGCGAGGAGGTCGTGCTCGCCAACGAGATCCGGATTCCGGTCGACGAACCAGTCGAATTTGAACTCGACGGCCCGCCGATCGCTGTGAAGGGCCAGGAATTCTTTTGCTCTTACGGCTGCTCCGCTTGCCACACGATCCGCGGCACCACGGCCGATGGCGTCGTCGGCCCAGACCTCACTCACGGCGGCAGCCGGCTGAGCGTCGGTGCAGGCATTTTTCCGAACGAGCCGCAAGCATTCCAGGAATGGATTGCGTTCGGAATGCTGCCGCCGGAAGAATTACGAGCGATCGCGACTTACCTGGAGAGTTTCAAGTAATGCGCGATGCGAGATTCGGGATTGTCGGGGCACAACCCCGTTGGGGTTGGTAGCTCGCTGGATGGTCTACCCAAGGTAGGCGCTACGCACCAACCTTGGGCTATAGAGCCACTTCGCGGCTGCCGTGATGCCCGCGATGAAAGCGCAACATCGACGCGGTGCCGAATACCCCCCGGAACCAAACGCAAGAAACCTCGGTAATACAGGCGCGGCGAGGCTGCCAAATAAAGTCCGATGGCCGCCATCAGCCGCGTTCACGACACCACCGGCCGACCAGCCAGAACACTGCTGCCAGCAGTGCGACAACTCCCATGACGACCACCGCGAGCGCGCTGCGTTTAGGCAACGGGGTAAATCGCGAAACGCCACCAGCGACGGCCCGCAAGGCAATGGCGAGGATCAAGTCGCCAAACAGGAGCACGAATATGTCACTCACCCGCCACGCTATAAAAAATGCTACCACAATCGACAAAGCGATGATTACGCGCCGGATGTACTGATTGAGTCGGCCCATCTTCTATTTGCCCTGTCCGCTAACAGGTTTTTTGCGGCGCAAGCCTACAACTGCGAACTCAACAGTCCCGCAAGGCTGTCGAGCAGTTTGTCGCTCCATGGCCGGTTTTCCCATTCAGCCAGCGTCACACGACGCGATTCCTGCAAATCCCGTTCAAAAAGTTCCACCTGGTCCCGTGCGAAGGCGGTGTCGTGGATGTTGAGATTGGCCTCATCGTTGACGCTGAAGGAGCGGCTGTCGAAATTGGTCGATCCCACCGACGTCCACAACTCGTCCACGATCATCACCTTGCAGTGGTACATCGTCGGCTGATACTCATAAATTTCTACCCCGCCGCGCAATAGCGGTCCCCATTCGAAACGCGACGCACGCTGCAAGATCTCCCGGTCGGTATGGGAACCGGGCACAATCATTTGCACGTGCACGTCGCGTCTTCGGGCAGCCAGCAAAGTTTCGACCGCGACATTGTCGGGAACGAAATAGGCCATCGCCAGCCGAATAGTGCTTCTCGCCGCGGCGATCGACAACAGGTACATGATCTGCACGCTTTCCGCGCCGCCGCCCGGCGCACTGGTGAACACCTGGGCCGTGTGCGAACCTTTCGGCTCGATCGGCGGAAAATACCCCGCTCCGTGTAACACCTGGCCGGTAAGCGCGATCCAGTTGTCCAGAAACGCCGATTGCATCTGCGCGACGACGGGCCCTTCGACCCGGAAATGCGTATCACGCCAGTGTTGCGGATCCTGGGCGTGCCCGCGCCACGGGTCCGCGATCCCGACGCCGCCGGTAAAGCCGATCCTGCCGTCCACCACTAGCAATTTACGATGCGTGCGGTTATTCATGCGGCCAAGTCCGGACCAGCGCGGCGGATTATAGCGGCGCACCTCGATTCCTGCCGCTTTCATCAGGTTCAGGTCCTCGATGCTGCCGCTGCCCCACCAATCGAGCATCACGTGCACACGCACTCCCGCGCTCGCGCGTTCGCTGAGCGCTGCGGCGAACTCCTGGCCGATCGTTCCGGACCAGTAGATGTACGTCTCGAACGTAATCGTGTGCTGCGCGCCGCGGACGGCAGCGAGCATCGCCGGAAAACTTTCGTCGCCATTCTGCAGCGCCTGGACGCGGTTGCCGTCGACGAGCGGCGGGCCGAGCAGCGACCCCATCGCGCGCAAAAACTGCGGGTCGGCGACCGAATATTCGGTCTCGATCCGATCGTCGAGCGGCTTGTTACCAAGGGTTAGATTGAGGAGCAGCAGCAACCCCGCTGCGGTCAACAGGAACGTCGCGATACCGATCGTGATAGTTGTCGACATTGCGAGTTATGAACGACGGCAGTTTCAGGCCGGAGGCTTTCGATCCATCAGTTCGCTGAGCTGTTGATCACGGCCGATGGCGGGGGCAGCAATAGCAGTCGATGCCGCTTCTGGAAGCTTGCCCTGCACGATTTGGCCATTCAGATGGAGATACCGATTCAGGTGTGTCACTTTCCGCCAGGGACCAGCAAATGGAACAAGATCGAACACCGCATGTTCTGTGACGTCACCCAAAACTGGCGCGGTCGGCCCTTGGTGAGTCACGAAGTCATCATCAACTTGATCGCCAGCACAACGACGCGTACCGGTCTGAAGATTCATGCTGAGCTGGACAAAGGCCATTACCCCACTGGGATCAAGGTCAGCGACGAGGAGCTGGCTGCGGTCAATCTGAAACGGGCTGACTTCCACGGTGATTGGAACTATGCCCTAATGCCAACACGAAAGAAAACATAATCAACTTATTATGACGCGGATCCTAAGGACGACAGGTAGCCAGTAGGTCAGCATGGCCTCATCCCTTCTCTACTGACCACTGAATGCTGACCGCTGACTACTTGCCTTTGAGCGATGCCGTTTGACTATTCCCTGCCGTTCCGCCGGATCACTTCCGCGCCCACCCCGAACACTACCGCATCGGCAAACAAGCGACGCGCATCGACCTGAAGCTATCGGACACCTGCATCTTATTATCCAGGTCTCCGATTTCTTCGTCCGGTAACACGATTGCGCTACGCTTCGCGAAATGTTCATTGTCAAAGATCGTGACGGTGGCTTTGGGACCGGCCCTGATGCTTTCCACCGCGTTTTCCCAGTCCGCTCCGAACGGTCCGCGCATCTTGGCCATATCCAGCGGACCCACGAGCGTCAAGCGATCCCCGCGGAAGCCTTCCTTGGTATATAACTCAACCCAACAGCCCTTGGCTTGGGGCTCGACTTTGAACTCCAGAGGGACCATCACTGTTACGGGCACCCCCACCGTGATGGTGCTCGCATCGGTTTGATTTTCGGAAGCGCTGCGGTCTTGTG
>JALZID010000166.1 GCA_030860485.1 Pseudomonadota bacterium
ACGAAGCGAGCGGCGGAGCGGGAGAGTCACAAGCTCAAGGCCCGCCTCTCCCCCGGGGAGAAGCGCAATCGCAAGCGCATGGCGACGGTGGCGGCGGTGTACAGCATCGAGCGGCAGGTTCGGACGCGGCCCTGCAGGCGGATCGAGACCGCCGAGTTGCGGGCCGGCCCGAACGCAAGACTCCGGCGAAACGCCCATAGGCGGATGCGGTGGAGATCTCGTGGCACGTGAAAAGATGCACAGCCAGATCACCGACGAGTCGCAGTCGGCGCTCAGGCGCTATCAACGGTTGATCGTCGGATCGACCCGCCTCGGCTATACGCTCAAGCACGAGCTGATCGTGGCCATCGGCAGCCTGGCGCCCGGTGCCTTGGGCCTGTGGCTCAGGCAGAAGCTCTATCGGCGTCTCTTGATGAGGGCCGGGCATGGGGTGTTCTTCGGCGCCGGTGTCACCCTGCGACATCCCTGTAAGGTGGCGGTCGGCGATCATGTGGTCGTGGCCGATGGCTGTTTGCTGGATGCGCGCGGCGATTCCAATCGCGGCATACGCCTAGGCGACAACGTGATATTGGGCGATCGCGCGACCCTGCGCTGCAAGGACGGCGATATCGTCATCGGCAACAACGTCGGCATCGGGCTCAATGCGAGCCTGAGCGCCGTCGGCGGTAACGTCCTTGAGCTTGCCGACGAGGTCATGATCGGACCCTATGCCTATCTGGGCGGCGCCAGCTATCACCACGATCGGCTGGATATCCCGATCTCGCACCAAGGTCAGGACCTGAAGGGCGGCATCAAGGTGGGCTACGGGGCCTGGATAGGGGCACGCGCCGTCATCATGGACGGGGTCACCATCGGCCGAGATGCCATCGTTGCGACCAATGCCGTCGTGAACAAGGATGTCCCGGACTATGCCATCGTGGCCGGGGTCCCGGCGCGATTGCTTCGGACCCGACGGGCAGAGCCTGTGCAGGCCGAAGTAGAGTCCCCCGATCCCGCGATTAGATTAGATTGCGGCGGGCCGAGTGACCCGATGCCGGTGCTTGTCGAGGAGTACATCGTGCTAGGAGTAGATCGTGAATAAATCGACCCGACAACGGCTGTTTTTCCTGGGCAGGCTCGCGCTGGGCATGGCGCTCCTCGCCGCGCCAAGCTCATGCAGTTCCACGACCACGTGAGCTATTTCAAGGATAAGCCGGTCCTGGTGGGCGATGCTCTATTCGTTTACCTTCCATTTCCTGGCGGCGGTCAATGTCTATGTGGCGTGCCTGGTGCTCGCGGTTCCCTTGGACCTCTACGATGCCGTGGTACTCACCCCCATCGTCCTCTTGGTCTCGTCCGTGCCGTTGAGCGTGAACGGGCTGGGGGTCTGGGAGTGGGCGTTCAGCGTGTTATCTGGTGCAGGCGGGTGTGCCGATGGACCAGGGGCTCGCGGTCGCGCTGCTCCTGCGCGCCAAGAACCTCCTGCTTTCGCTCGTCGGTGGGGTCTTGTTCCTGTTCGAGCGCACCGCCGCGCCGGCCCCCGCCGAGGCCGAGGGGCATGCGCGCTAGTCTAGCTAAGCCCCGTTCTGGCTGACCGTGAGATCGGGCGTGAGCGACAGCCGCCGGATCAACTGCCGCAGGAAGACCTTGATGAAACACAGCTGGCAGTCCTTGGAGGTCTGCTCCAGGACCGTGGCGCTGATCTTGAGTAAGGACACATGCGCGGCGGCGATGATCGAGGCCGTGCGTTTGGCCCTGCTGAAATAGCCCATCTCACCGAAGCAATCGCCGGGGCCGAGCGCGCCCACCACGCGCCCGCCGCGCTCCACGCGCACCATACCGGTGATGACCACGTAGAACGAATTATCGATCTCGCCCTCGACGAAGATCCCCTCACCGGAAGCGAATTCCTGCCACAGGCTGGCGCGGATGATCTCCCACATCTGGTCATCGGTGAACTCGTGGAAGAAGCCCAGGGATCGGGCCTCGTTGAAGCGCTCGTGCAGGCCGACCTCGTCCTGCGGGCTGCCCAGGTGGCCGAACGCACCGGCCAGATCGGAGGCGAGGTCCAGTCCGGTCTTGTAGCGCCGGCGCGGGTCCTTCTCCATGGCGCGGCGGACTACCCGTTCGAGGACCTCCGGGACATCCGAACGATGCTGCGCCATGGGCGGTGCGTCTTCGTTGACGATGCGGTACACGAGTTCCGAGAAGCACCCGTCGTAAAACGGGTGGCGTCCCGTCAGGCATTCGTACATGACGACGCCGAGCGAGAAGAGATCGGTCTGATGGGTGATCGGATCGTCCTGCACCTGCTCGGGCGACATATAACCGGGGGAGCCCGCGAACTGCATAGCCGCGGTGCCCGATCCGGCGCCGCGCTCCAGGCGGGCGATGCCGAAATCGCCGATCTTGGCCTCACCGTCCTCCGCGAGCAGGATGTTCGAAGGCTTGATGTCGCGGTGGATCACCCCTTGGCGGTGGGCATACTCCAGCGCACGTGCCGATTGGAAGGCGGCCTCGACGACCCGCTCGACGGGCAGGAGCTGATCCGCTTGCGCGTAGGGCTGGAGGGTAGCGCCGTGGCTCACGTATTCCATGACGATGTAACAGCGATCACCGTGCACGCCCGCATCGAAGACCTGCACGATGTTCGGGTGCCGCAAGCCTCCTGCGGTCTGCGCCTCGCGGAAAAACCGACGGCGAAACCGCTCGGCCAGATCGCGGCTGGTGGGGAGGCGTTTGAGGGCCATCTTGAGGGCGACCGGCCGATCGATGTAGGGGTCGTGGCCCTCATAGACGATGGCCGTGGTGCTGCGGCCGACCTCACGCAGGACCTCGTATTTGCCGAGTCTCGGATGCTCGGTCGGTGGGCTCCGTGGGGTCTTGCTCATCGGGGTAGTCACTCCCGGTCACCGGGCTCGCGTCACGATTGGTAGACGCCTGTGCGCGGCCGGACCATAATTGGCCGATGATACGGGGGGTACTTGGGGAATGATAATACGCGGAAGGGGCGCTGGCCACGCAGCGCTGCTATCGCGCTCCGGAAGCCGTTCCCCACTCCATTCCGGATCCAACGATCAGCCGGGCGCGCAGCAGGTTTTTTCACGAACGCTGAGCCGTCGAAGCTGCCCCCGGATATGAAGGCGGGGCTGGCCGGTGTCAAACCGATGCTCGTGTCTCTGGGCGTGCTGCTCCTGGGTTTCCTGTTCCTGCTCCCCGAGCGCTGCACAGTGAACATGGCGTTCCTGCGTCAAGATACGCCGGCGCAGGCCGAGTTGCGCGAGCGGATCAAGCTCCCCCCGGGCTTTTCCATCGCGGTCTATGCGTCGGATCTGCCGGGGGTTCGCGTGCTGCGCTTTACCGAGGCGGGGGACCTGCTCGCGAGTCTGCCCGAAGCGGGCAGCATCGTGCTCCTCGAACGGGACCGCAACGGGGATGGACGGCCCGACGGTCGTCGCGAGTTGCTCGGCGGGCTCAGGCGCCCGCACGGTATCGAGGTCTTCGAGGACACGCTCTACGTCGCCGAGACCGACGCCGTCGGCCACGCCCGCTTCGATGCTCGAAGCGGCCAGACCGTCGGCGAGTATCGGCGCGTCGTTCGGGACCTACCGGCGGGCGGCAATCACTGGTCTCGCAGCGTGCGCTTCGGTCCCGATGGGCTCATGTACGTGACGGTGGGCTCGAGTTGCAATGTCTGTATCGAGGACCACCCGTGGCGGGCGGCGATGCTCCGTTTCCGGGCGGATGGTAGCGGCGCCGAGATCTACGCCACCGGCCTGCGCAATACGGTGGCCTTCGATTGGTGGTCGGGCGCCGGCGGGCCGGCGGGTGGCGTCCTCTATGGCGCCGACATCGGTCGCGATCTCCTGGGTGACGATGTCCCGCCCGACGAGCTCAACGGCATCGAGCGCGGCGGTTTTTACGGCTGGCCCTACGCCTATGGCGACCGGGTCCCGGACCCCGATTTCGACCCGCCAAATGTTGATCGCATCGCCGGCAGTCTGACCCCGGTCCATCGCTTTGCGGCGCACAGCTCCCCGACCGGAATGATCTTCCTGCGTGGCAGGGGATTGCCGGCGGACTATCGGGGCGCGGCGCTCGTCGCGCTACACGGATCGTGGAACCGCACGGAGAAACAGGGCTACGAGGTCGTGTCGCTGCACTTTACCGACGATGGCAGGATCAGCGAGCGTAAGTTCGCGACCGGTTTCGAGGTAGACGAGGATGTCATTGGCCGCCCGAGTGACGTGGCCGAGGGACCAGACGGGGCGATCTATATCTCGGACGATTTCACCGGCAGCATCTACCGCATCAGCTTCGGCGGTCCGTGAGCGGTTTGCCGGTGCGTGCACCGGCAAGACCCCGGACGCGGGTCACGTTCGCATACTGCCGGTTGTTACCCGCGTCCGTGGATCGACGCTCGTTTGCCGGTGGCCCCTGAGGCTTGCTTTTAAAGCGCCCGAGGAGCTTCGTTCCTGCCTCTCGCACCTCTTGCCGGTGCGAGAGGCAGGAAGAGGCAGTCGCCGTCACACCGAACCTTCTTCCCCGTCGTCGAGACGGGGGACCGGGCTTCACTCGCGCCTGTCCGATAATGCTTCGACTCGCTTCGCGAGTCGCTTCACGAGCTTCTTGAGGTTTTTCCGCACCGCCCCTTCGAGCGCCGCCCGCGCGCGGGTGAGCCCGTAGAGCCCCTCGCCGAGGTCCGCGTCGTAGACCGTCAGGATGCGGTCCTCCCAGAGTTTCTTCTGCGACCAGGCCTCGATCAGGCGATAGCGGGCGTGGAGCACCGCGGTCATCTTGAGCCCCGGGATCAGCTCCTGGGTGATCACCTCGGGGTACAGGAGGTAATCGGCGTTCTGGTCGACCAACGCCGCCCGAAATAGGCCCGCGCCCTCCAGGGCGAGATGGAGGGCTTTACGAAAACCGGCGTCACCGAGGCTCGGCTCAATGAAGAGGTTGGTGTCCTCACCCCCTTGGGCACGGATGATGGCGACGGTCTTGTCGCTGCCTGTGGGCAATGATTCCGGGGGCTCCGGGACCATGGCGGTGACCTCCGGATCCCTGGCGCAGGCGGCCAGGTTGAGGCATGCCAGGATCAGTAGCCAGGCCGCGGGGCTCGGCGTCGAGGGAGGCACGCCATTCACCATTCCCCATTCCCCATTCAGGAGCCAGGCCGCCGGGTCTCGAAATAGACGACCGCTAGGGCCGCGCGCTGTACACGACGACCGGTGAGGGACCGGGGTCGGCACCGTCGTACGCGAAGCGCAGGAGCGCGTCCTGGGCCACCGTTCCGGCCGCGGCATTGGGGTGGTTGATGATGCATACGACCACGGTCATGCGCCCGAATCGGTTCAGGACATAGCCGGCAATGGCCTTGACGCCCCGCAGGCTGCCGGTCTTGATGTGCGCCCTGCCCTTCAAGGGCGTATGCCGCAGGCGCTTGCGCATCGTGCCGTCCACCCCGACCAGCGGCAGCGAGGCGATGAACTCCGGCATCACGGGGCTCGCGTAGGCGTATAGCAGCATGTGGCCGAGCGCGCTGGTCGCTATCTGCTCGATGCGCGACAAGCCCGAGCCGTTCTCCATCACCAGGCCCTCGGTATCGACGCCGCGTTTGTAGAACCACCCCTGGATGCCATCGAAGGCCTTGGACGGGCTTGCCGGCGGGCCCCGGATCTCGGCCCCTAAGGTCAGGAAGAGCTGGCGGGCCATCACGTTGTTGCTGTCCTTGTTGATGTCCCGGACTACCTCGACCACGGTGGGCGATTCGGACAAAGCCAGGCGCTCGGCCCCGTGTGGCACCCGGCCTTCGCGCAGACCGCCCTGGAGCTGGCCGCCCAGCTCGCCCCATAGCTGCCGGAACACGCCGTAGACGTATTGGGCGTGGCTCAGGAGCGAGGCCTCGTATACCGCCTTCCCGCAGGCCAGCGGATAGGCACCGCTGGCCGTGATGCGGGCGCTCGCGGCATCGCTGTGGAACCGTACCCCGAACTTGGAGTTGCGCATCCGGCAGGGTCCGCGGGTGGGGGTCAGCTGGTTCAGGACCTCGATTTGGACGGGCCTGGGATCGGTCACGACCTGCACCAATCCCTTGCCCTTGGGCAGGACCTGCACCTGGATGGATTTGGAGTTGAGCAGGAGCGCCGTGGGGATGGTGTTGTAGAGGCGGAAAGGCGCGCCATCGAAGCTGACCGGAAAGCGGTCCTCGACGGCGAAATAGCCGTGGTCCAGGACCAGATCGCCGCGGATCTCCCGGATCCCCCCTTGCCTCAGACCCCGTAACAACAGCCAGAAACGCTCCAGGCTCAGCTTGGGATCGCCATAGCCCTTGATGATGAGGTCGCCCTGCAGCACGTCCCCGCGCTGGACCCCGGTGCGGTAGACCTCGGTCTTCCAGGTGTAGGTCGGACCGAGGGCCTCGAGACCGGCGAAGGTGGTCACGAGCTTCATGGTGGAGGCGGGGTTCATGGGCCGGTCGGCCTGCCAGGCGATCAACGGTTCGCTATTCCCCGTCTCCTGCACCAGGACCCCGACATGGGTCAGAGGGATGCGCGCCCGCTTGAAGGCCTGAAGGACCGGAGCCGGAAGCTTGGCGCCGGGACGAGCGTAGGTGGGGAGGGCGATCGCACCCAGCAGCGTGGCCAGCAGCAGGACGACCCGTGGTGACACGGACTGTGCAGGGCGGAAGTACGATGGGCGCATGGATCGCTCCGAGCCCGGCGACAGGACGTTGGGCATGCGTGCTTGGACCCCGAAGACTTCTGGTTCTGGCCGGCGCCCTCGAGGGTAGGCCATGGCCGCGCGCCATCATAGCCGGGGTCGATGCCGAGGGGAACAGGCTCTGCGCGCCCATCCGAAAGTGGACGGGATCGAGTGGTCGCGGGATCGAGCCGCTAGCCCCCGGCCCAGGGCCGGGGTCGCCATCGGGTTGAGCTCAGGCGGGGGACGGATGCCAGCCGGCGTCGGCCCATAGTTCCCCGCTCACCGCCGAGTTCTGCACCATGAAGCAGATGGCGTCGGCGATCTCCTCGGGCCGGATGAGGCGGCCGAGCTGGGTCTCGGGAAGGATGTACTTCTGGATATAGTCTTCGCCGAGTGCCCGCACCATGGGCGTATCGGTGAACCCCGGGTGGATCACCCCGCAGCGCACGCCGTGGAAGATGGCCTCTTTCATGAGCGTGGCCGCGGCGCCCTCCAGGCCCGCCTTGGAGCAGGCGTAGGCGATCTGCCCCTTGTTGCCCTGGGAAGAGATCGAGCCGATGAAGATGATCACGCCCTGCATGCCCTCGTTGGCGTTCCAGCGCTTGAGCCCGAGCCGGTGGCGGGATTCCGCATGTCGCGCCACCATCTCGAGCGACCAGTACACCGGGGCGATCAGATCGACCTCGGTCACCAGGCGGAAGGTGTCGAGGGGATAGATTTCCGCGCGGCCCGTTTCCTTGTTGATCCGCACCGCCAGGGCGTCGCGGGTGATCCCGGCCGCCGGTACGCAGATGTTCACGAGGCCCAATGTCTCCGCGATCTCCTCATAGACCCGGCGACGGAACTCTTCGTCGATGGCATTCCCGAGGAACGGGTGGCCGACCTTCCGGCCCGCCTCCTGGTCTAGCTGTGCGGCGATCTCGGCGACCCGATCGCTCTGATCGACCAGCGCCACCGCCTTCGCGCCACGCCTTGCCAGTTCGCGCGCCACAGCGTTGCCGATGCCGCTGGCGCCGCCCGTCACGAGCGCTACTTTGCCTTGTATGTCCATGGGTCTCTCCGCAATGAGGTGGTCGTCCGCCGCGCTCGGGGAAGCACGCCCGTCGGGCGCGGCGCTGTGCATCGTAACGGGCATTGTAACCCGCGATTGATGCGCTGCAATACGGGGGCCGGTCCCGAGTGCGGGGGCCGGCCGGGGAGCCGGTCGGCTAGACCGGCCGGTGTGGCTCTGCGGATCGGTGGCGATCGGCCTCTTGTGTCCCGGGTACGGGGAGCATGGCCGGGCCGGACGCGAGACCCCGCAGCCATTCGACGAAACGCATCAAATGAGGTGCGAAGAACAGGGCCAGCATGTCGAGGAAACAATAACCGGCGGCGATCCCGCTCGGGGGATTGGCCTGCGGAAGCCCGCCCCAAGACGGCCAGTTCAGGGCCCACGCCCAGGTGCCCCAGTAGGTGCCCACCAACTCCAGATAGCTGGTCACGAAGAAGGCGCCGACGTACACGAGCGGCGAGCGGCCCAGCAGCACGAACGCAAAGAAGACGCAGAAGAGCGCCGCACCGCCGGCGTCCAGGCGCTCGGCGAAGGTCACACCCCACAGAGACCAGGCCGCGCCGATGAGGAGCGCGACCCGGGTGATCGAGGCGCCATAGCGTTCGAACAGCGGCGAGCGCGCCAGGACCACCGCCGTGAGGTAGACCATGCCGTGCCCCGGCGGGACATAGGCCGGGACGTTGTCGAAGCGATAGGTGTAGATGTGATACAGCGGCGCGAAGGTGTACTCGCAGGTCGTGGCCGCCAGCATAGCGATCGCGACCTGCAGCCGAATGGGGGTGGGCTCCCGCGACAAGAGCGCCACGAGAAAGCCCCAGGCGCAGGCGCCGAGGAAGTACTGGCCTAGGATATCCCGACCCAAGGGGCTCGCATCGCCATCGAGATACAGGCCGAGGCTGATGCAGAAGACGACGATCCCGGCGCTGGCGAGGTCGCGGCGGCTGCCCCACAGTACGCAGCGGAAGTCGTGCAGCCACTGCGCGCCCCACGAGGCCAAATGAGCCACCCGCGCTCCGGTCAACAGAGGCGCTCGGCCAAGAACGCCGCTGTCCGCTGCCACGCCACCTCCGCGGACTGGACGAGGACACCGGCGAGGGGTCGCGGGCCTGGGGAGAAGTGTAACAGCCCTGGCGGGGTCTGCCGATGGGCGGGTGAAGTGGATAGCGGCTCTCATGCCACACCACGGAGTCCTTCCCGCGCTCTCAAGCAGGGCACTACATCGGCTCGCAAGTTCGTATGCCTGGGGTAGTCCTTGTCGATGAGATCGATTGGGAGACGGACATTTTGCACCGCGGCTCGCACGACCGGTCTCTTTGTCAGTGGCGCAAGCAGTTTTGCTCCGACGCCAGACCTTCGCCAAACTTCCGTTAGCCACAACTCATGCCGCCCGCAACGAGCGTACTGCAAGTATATCGGTATCGCTAACGAGGCGAACCTCAGCCGCCTTTAGCGTGACCAGAGCCTGAGTTCGACCCGCTCCGGTCACAAACTCGACTTCCAACCCATCCGGTTCATATAGTTCTACCAGGGCTCCCACGTCGCCTCGCCGTAGCCTCTGGCTTGGAACGTCTTTTTCCAACACCACCGTGTCAAGTAGTACCCCCTGGCTTCATCTTCTATCTCCCGGATAGGCCGTAATGAACCGGTATGCTTTCGCCTTTCAGGACTCGTAGGTTGGGAGTGACGAAGTGACCACAGCATGACCCAGCCGCCAAGACCTTGGGGCTCGTTCCTCACGCCAAGCTACGCCCTGACCGGGTGTTCAGCGAGGAACTGGCGTAGAGCATCGTTAACGGCCTTGGCGTTTGGAAAGACCTTAGCCAGGTCGGGGTCAATCAGAACTATATTAGAATCCTCTCGGAACCGCCTTGCGTACTTGCCGCGTACGCCCGAGCGGATCAGGTCGGCCGGATACTCCGGCCGCAGATCATCGGTGTCGTCATCGCTCATAAGCTCTTCTCTCTCGGGGCGTCATGGGACGCGCAGATATCATCCGGATACTATCACCTCGCTCGGTGTTTGCCACCACCAAAGCCCGGCCGGAACTTGATATCCCAAAGGTGAGATACCTCACCTCGCCCTCGGAATGGTCTGGATCAACAACGGTGGAGGCGTGATCGTCATCGAACACCGTGCAGGCTTCGAGAAAAGAGACCCCGTGCTTCGTTTCGTTACGCTGCGCCTTTTCTGGGTCCCAGTCAATCTGCATGCGCGCATTATCCTACCCCGCCTCCGTGCCCGGTTCCGTAGGCTGGTATAAGCGGATGCGAATCTCAGCAGATCCACCAGGGAACCGCCACGGCGCTTCTGGGCAGCATCTGTGTCGTGCGCATTGCTAGCCAGCGCTCAGGCCGCTCGCAACGAACGTACCGCAAGAATATCGGTATCGGTGATCAGGCGAACTTCAGCCGCCTTTAGGGTAACCAAAGCCTGAGTTCGACCCGAACCGGTCACAAACTCGACTTCCACCCCATCCGGTACGTAAACCTCCATCACGGCTCCCACATCGCCTCGCCGTAGCCCCTGGCTCGGCAGGTCTTTTTCCAACACCACCGTATCGAGTACCTTCATCTTCAATCTCGCGGGTAGGCCGTAATGAACCGCGGTATGCTTTCGCCCTTCAGAATAATCCAGCCCGTCACGATCTCTGCGCTCCGGTCGGCTGGACCCGTTACGCTGCCTCGTCACCGCCAGATCCGCCGACTCCTTGGCGATCCCGAAGCCGATCAACATGATCCGGTCGTCCTCGTCGAGCAGGATGTTCTCGGGCTTCAGATCACGGTGCACGATGGGCGGCGTCCGGCCGTGGAGATAGGCGAGGACCTCGCAGTTGGTGCATCCACGGCACCAGCCGCCCTGCCGCGATGGTGCCGCCGCTGGCCTTGCGCTCGCCCTCGAGACTCTGCGTGCCCCCGAACTCGAGCACCAGGTACACGATCCCATCGACCTCGAAGCGGTGTGCTCGTCGTAGAGGTCCCGGGGAAGCTCCTTGAGCGCCCGGCGCTTGCCCTGGAGCCGGTCGTCGGTGACCAGGTAGGTGGCCGGGAACCTCCCCTTCCCGAGCACGCTCGTCACCCGGTAGCGCCCCTGCACCATGCCAGCGAAGCCTCGGAACGAGATCCTAAGCGGCAAAGGATAAGAAATCAATGTGGTTCTGTAATGGGGGTTCCTTGGTTGGGCCCGGGTAGACCATGCCTGCGGAGCCTCGCAGGATGGCGATGCTTGGTTCCCGCCCGCGCAGGATGCGATGGACGAAGGGAACCGCATCGTTCGCGAAACAAATTTGGCGTCCTGGCAGGGCCTGCCGTCCGGGCGGGTGTAGTGTATGGTGGCGCCCATGGTCCGGGTCCTGGTGATCGGTGGAGACAGGGCAGCAGGGTACCGAAAAAGGGGCCTTTCGGGCAACCGTTCGGGATGGCTGTCGTGCCCCCTCCCGAGGCCAAGCTATGATCACCGCTTGTGGACACGCTCGGCCCAAGACCTTCACTAGAAACAAGGCCTAATGTCTTGCCTAATGTCTTGTATGGTACTGGGATATCGGAAGAAGAAAGGCAGTCCAGCATGCAGGCCAGAGAGGGGTGCCACCTGTGCGAGCGGATTGTTGTCCTGTCCCGTTGCTGGCGAGTCCGCCCGGCATTGGCCGGGGATTTCTCTGGGGGACACCTGGCGTCGCGGATACAAGCCCGGGTCGCCGGCTCACCGAGGGCCGAGCTTTCTCCAGCTTCGTCCGCGAGGAGCGCGTGTGATTCGCGCTCTTTCCCGCAAGAGTTGAGCCGCCATCAAAAGCACGGGTGCTGCAATCTAGATAGCTTAGAACAGGACCGCGTTGGGAGGATTACCCGTGGGTCTTTACACAGACGCACTTGCGCTTATCGATTGCCCTGGGTATTTCGCGAGTCAGCGCCACGAATTCGGCATTACGTTGGGGGCCGCCCTGGCACTTGCTGGAGGCTGCTGGGTGGCGGCTAACTACTACGTTCGCCTGTGGAATCTGCGTTTCCGTCCAACGCTTATCCATCACGTCCTCTGTTTCGCCGCTGCCCTATGTACGCTGGTGTTCACGCTCTCGTTTGCCAGCTTGAAGTTTACGAAACGGGTGCGGCTCTTTTAGAACGACGCTTCGGCCCGTCAGGCCGCCTCTTTGAAGAGGTGACTTGCCATCCGTGAGCGGTGGTTACGCTCTTGCTCTTGGGCCTTATGAAACGCCCAGTAGGCCTCCG